>DASVMH010000106.1:0-9926 GCA_036384455.1 Marmoricola sp.
AACTGCGCGATGGGGGCGTACGCCTGGGTGGTCACCTCGCCCGCGACGACGACCAGCCCGGTGGTGAGCAGCGTCTCGCACGCGACCCGGCTGTGCGGGTCCTGCTCGAGAAGCGCATCCAGGACGGTGTCGCTGATCGCGTCCGCGATCTTGTCGGGGTGCCCCTCGGTCACCGACTCCGAGGTGAAAAGGCGTCCAGTCAAGGTGTCTCCCTAGTGCTTGTGGCACGGCCGTCCGGTCGTGCTTCCGCCCACCCTAACCGCATCGTCTCAGCGGCTGGACAGGTGTCTCAGGTTACGCCCGGGTGCTCAGCCCTCAGCGTGCCAGAGAGCCACGACGCGATCCCAGATCGCGTCGGCGACGGCGTCCTTGGAACCGCGCGGGACCGCGCTCTGCGAATCGTCCCGGCCGAGCAGGATCGCTTCGTTCTCCTGTTCGCCGAACACCTTGCCCCCGCCGACATCGTTGACCACGAGGAGGTCGCAACCCTTGCGGGCGAGCTTGGTGCGGGCGTGGTCGAGCACCGATCCGTTGGCGTCCCCGGTCTCGGCGGCGAAACCGACGATCACCGGCAGCTCCGCCGCGACCGCAGCCCGCGCGGAGACCAGGCCCGCGAGGACGTCGGGATTCTGCTCCAGCTCGATCGGGGCGGCCGAGCCGTCCTCCGCCTTCTTGATCTTGGCGTCCTGGTACGTCCTCGGCCGGAAGTCCGCCGGGGCCGCGGCCATCACCACGGCATCTGCGCTCGTTGCCGCCGTGGCGACCGCGTCCTGCAACTCGGCGGTGGTACCGACACGGACGACCTTCACGCCCGCGGGGTCGGTCAGGTCGGTGTTCGCCGCGACGAGCGTGACCTCAGCGCCTCGGGCGGCCGCGGTCCGCGCCAGGGCGTACCCCTGCAGGCCGCTGGAGCGGTTGCCGATGAAGCGCACCGGGTCGAGGTACTCCCGCGTCCCGCCCGCCGACACGACGACGCGACGACCGACCATGTCGGCGGCCGAACCACCCCCGGTGGCCGAGCCTGTCGAGACCCGTCGCAGCACGCCGGTCGCGAGCGCGAAGATCTCCGCCGGGTCCGGCAGCCGCCCCTTGCCGGTGTCGGCGCCCGTGAGCCGGCCCTCGGCGGGCTCGATCACCACCGCGCCACGGCGCCGCAGCGTCTCGACGTTGGCCCGGGTCGCAGGGTGTTCCCACATCTCGGTGTGCATCGCCGGGGCGAACACCACCGGGCATCGCGCGGTGAGCAGCGTGTTGGTGAGCAGGTCGCCGGCGAGGCCGGCCGCAGCTTTGGCGAGCAGGTCGGCGGTGGCCGGCGCCACCACGACCAGATCGGCGCTCTGCCCGATGCGCACGTGCGGCACCTCGTGCACGTCGTCCCACGGGCTCGCACTGACCGGCTTCCCGGACAGCGCCGCCCACGTCGGCGCGCCGACGAATTCCAGAGCGGCAGCGGTGGGTACGACGGTGACGTCATGGCCCGACTCGGTGAACAGCCGGAGCAGCTCACAGGCCTTGTACGCCGCGATCCCGCCACTCACGCCGAGGACGACGTGCGTGCGGGATCGCGGATGCTCGGAAGACTCGCTCACGGGAGTCATTGTGGCCCGATCGGGGGGACGGTGCTATCCGTCGATGCCGATTTGCCCGGCGGCGTCGGCGGCAGCGGCCTCGCGGGCGCGCGCCTCTGCGGCGAGCTCCTCGGGGTCGACCTCCTCGCAGGTGAGCAGATCCTCGTTGATCTCGCGCAGCGCGATCGAGAGCGGCTTCTCCTGCACGTGGGTGTCGACGAGCGGGCCGACGTACTCCAGCAGGCCCTCGCCGAGCTGGGAGTAGTACGCGTTGATCTGGCGGGCGCGCTTGGCGCCGTAGAGCACCAGACGGTACTTGGAGTCGGTCTTGGTCAGCAGGTCATCGATCGGGGGGTTGGTGATCCCCTCGGCGACGGGCTGGGTTCCGGACACGCGTAAGCCTCACAGACGTTGGACGAGCGGCCTGGGCCTGGTCGAGGGAATCGACCGATGTACGCCTCAGGACCTCATCAATGTTAGCAACTCGGTCGCCGCACGCGGAATCGAGTCGTTGACGATGGTGGCGTCGAACTCCGCCTCGGCCGCCAGCTCCTCGCGTGCGGTGGCCAGCCGACGCTCACGCTCCTCGGCATCCTCGGTGCCGCGACCGACGAGCCGGCGGACGAGTTCGTCCCAGGACGGCGGCGCGAGGAAGACGAACCGGGCCGCCGGGACGCGTCGGCGCACCTGTCGCGCACCCTGGAGGTCGATCTCCAGCAGCGCGAGCCGACCCTCCTCCAGAGCCTCCTCGACCGGGCGCCGCGGAGTGCCGTACCGCGCCCGGCCGTGCACCACCGCCCACTCCAGCAACTCGTCGTTCTCCACGAGTGCGTCGAACTCCGCCTCGGTGCAGAACAGATAGTGCCGCCCGTCGACCTCACCGGGACGCGGCGCACGCGTGGTGGCGGAGACCGAGATCCATACGTCCGGCTCGTGTTCGCGCAGCCAGGCCGCGACCGTGCCCTTCCCCACCGCCGTGGGGCCGGCGAGCACGGTCAGTCTCGATGCGCTCACTCTGCGCTGAATTCCGCGACCAGCGCGGCGACCTGCTTGGCACCGAGCCCGCGGACGCGACGGCTCTCGGAGATGCCGAGCCGCTCCATCACCTGCCGGGCACGCACCTTGCCGAGGCCGGGCATCGAGGCCAACAACTCGCTGACCCGCATCTTGCCGATCACCTCGTTGCGCTCCCCCTCGGCGAGCACGTCGGCGATCGAGGCACCGGAGTGCTTGAGGCGGTTCTTGACCTCGGCACGCTCCCGGCGTGATGCGGCCGCCTTGTCGAGCGCAGCCTGACGTTGTTCGGGAGTGAGCTTCGGCAGTGCCACGCAACCGATCCTTCGTGTGTACGGCGATCCGGGGGACCCGCGCCAATCTAGTCAGTGGTTGCAGGAGCTAGCAATCGGGTCCCGGCGTCTGTCCGACGGGTCAGAGGCCGAGGTTGATCTTGCACACGTCGCGGGCCTCCTGGTCGATCGCGTCCACGGCGTTCACGGTGGACTGCGCCGAGAGTTGGTCGGCAGCGACCGCGATGACCTTGCGTTCGGCCGTACTCAGCGTGCTCGGCGGCTTGCCGTCGACGTAGTCGGAGGCCTTCACCCCCGCGTGGTCGAGCGCCTTCTGCAGACCGTCGAGCGCGAGCAGCAGGGTCTGCCAGTCGTCGGTCATGTCGTCGGGAGCCTTGTCGGCGAGGCTCTTGAACATCGAGCGGGCGTCCAGCAGTGCCACCGGCGAGTTCTGCGACGTCATGTCGGCGAACTGCCGCTGATGGCTGTTCAGTGCCGCGCAGTAGTCGTCGATCGCATTGCCACCCGTGATCAGGTGGACAGGGTTCCCGCAGGCCGTGGTGGCCAGCAGCGCCGCGCCGAGGACAGCCGCGGCTGCCGCGCTCCGCAGGCGCTCAGGCAACACCGGACGCCACCATCGCGGCCATCTCCTCGGCCTGTCGGCGTGCCGCATCGGCGAGCTTGGCGGGGTCCGGTCCCTCCTTGAGCAGCGACCTCGACACCGATGGCAGCACCAGATCGAGGACGCCGTCGAAGACGGCACGTACGGAGGCGGCGTCACCGCCCTGCGCGCCGACGCCGGGAGCCAGCAACGGGCCGTTGATCGCGAGATCCTCCGAGGGCGGCTCGATGGTGGCGCCGACGACCGCGCCGAACGAGCCCATCGGCTCCGCGCCCGCGTTGGCTGCGGCCAGGTGGGCGAGCATCAGACCGGCCACAGTCGTCTCCCCCGCCCCGGCCGCCTGCACCTCGGGTCCCTCGGGGTTCGAGGTGAGGGCCAACACGAGCACCCCGGCGTCGTTGGCGCGCGCGGTGTCGAACATCGGCGTGAGGCTGCCGAAGCCGAGGAACGGGCTCGCGGTGATGCAGTCGCAGGCGAGCGGTGAGGACCGGTCGAGATAGGCGTCGGCGTACGCCTGGGCCGTCGAGCCGATGTCGCCGCGCTTGACGTCGAGGATGACCTGGGCGCCGCCGGCGCGTGCGGTCTCGATGGTGCGCTCCAGGACGGCGATGCCGGCAGATCCGAAGCGTTCGAAGAATGCCGACTGCGGCTTGATCGCGGCCACCGCCGACCCGAGGGCCTCGGCAGCGGTCATCGCGAAGCGCTCGACGCCCGCGACCGTCTCGGGCAGGCCCCAGTCGCGCAGCAGCCCGGCGTGCGGATCGATGCCCGCGCACAACGGTCCCCGCTCGTCCATGGCGCGACGCAGTCGCGCCCCGAAGCTCTCGCCCATCAGCCCCTCCTTGCCAGGGCCCGGTTGATCTGGGCGGGCCACAGCGGTCCGTTGTAGATGAAGGCCGTGTAGGCCTGCAGGAGATCGGCGCCCGCGGCGAGTCGCTGCTCGGCGTCGGTGGGCGTCGAGATGCCGCCCGCACCGATGAGGGTGAGGTCGGGGCCGACCCGGCCCCTCAGCAACCTCAGGACCTCCTCGGCGCGGTCCCTGAGCGGCGCCCCGGAGAGGCCCCCGCCGCCGGCGGCAGTCACCTGCTGCGCCGGGGACACCAGACCGTCGCGTGCGATCGTGGTGTTGGTGGCCACGATCCCGTCCAGTCCGAGCGCGAGCGCCAGGTCGGCGACGGCGAGGACGTCGTCGTCGGAGAGGTCGGGGGCGATCTTCACGAGCAGGGGTACGGGCCGCTCCCGCGTGTCGGTCACCTCATCGGCCCGCGCGCGTACGGCCCGCAGCAGCGGCTCGAGCTTCTCCACCGCCTGCAGGTCGCGCAGCCCCGGGGTGTTCGGCGAGGACACGTTGACGACGAGGTAGTCGGCGTGGGGTGCGAGCAGCCCGGTGCTGAACTCGTAGTCCGCGATCGCGGCGTCCTCGGGGACGACCTTCGTCTTCCCGATGTTGACGCCGAGGACCGTCCGATGCTCGCGTTTGGCGAGCCGCCGCGCCACGACCTCGGCACCGTCGTTGTTGAAGCCCATCCGGTTGACCACGGCACGGTCGGCCGGCAGGCGTACGAGCCGCGGCTTCGGGTTGCCCGGCTGCGGTCGCGCGGTGACCGTGCCGACCTCGACGAAGCCGAACCCGAGGCCGGCGAGGGCGTCGATGCCGACCGCGTTCTTGTCGAATCCGGCCGCCAACCCGAGCACCGCCGGGAACTCGATCCCCAGCGCGGTCACCGGACGGGTCCTGCGATGCAGTCGTGTCGTCACCGGGCGCGCCGTCCGGATCGCCGCGAACGCCGCATGATGCGCCTTCTCCGGGTCGGTGCGGGTGAGCACCTTGTCGAAGGCCGCGCGGTAGGCCGCGTCGACGGGGTTCCTCACCGAGTGACCCCCTGGGCGGCCCAGTCCTGCAGCGAGCGGACCTCGATGTCGCCGGCGGTCAGCGCCTCGATGCCCTGCACGGCCGCGGCCAGCCCCTGGACCGTGGTGATGCACGGGATCCCGGCGACCACAGCGGCGGTGCGGATCTCGTACCCGTCGACACGCGGTGAACCGCCACTGGTCGTTCCGTGCGGCGTGTTGATCACCAGGTCGAGTTCACCGTCGTTGATCAGCTGCACGGTGGTCTTCTCACCGTTGGGGCCCGGACCCTCGAAGTGCTTGCGCACCAGCGTGGTCGGCACCCCGTTGCGGCGCAGCACCTCCGCGGTCCCCTGGGTCGCGAGGATCTCGAAGCCCAGGTCGTGCAGCCGCTTGATCGGGAAAATCATGGTGCGCTTGTCACGGTTGGCCATCGAGCAGAAGACGCGACCGCTCGTGGGCAGCGAGCCGTACGCCGCGGCCTGCGACTTCGCGAACGCCGTCCCGAAGACCGCGTCGAAGCCCATCACCTCTCCGGTCGACTTCATCTCGGGCCCGAGCACCGTGTCGACGGTCTGTCCGTCGGGGGTGCGGAAGCGGCTGAAGGGCATCACCGCCTCCTTGACCGCGATCGGCGCGTCCGGCGGCAGCGCGCCTCCGTCGCCCTCGGCCGCGAGGACGCCCTCGGCGCGCAGCTGCTTGATCGACTCCCCCAGCATCACCCGGGCGGCGGCCTTGGCGAGCGGCCGCGCGGTCGCCTTGGACACGAACGGCACGGTCCGGCTCGCGCGCGGGTTGGCCTCGAGGACGTAGAGCACGTCCGAGCCGAGCGCGAACTGGATGTTGATCAGCCCGCGTACGCCGATGCCGTGTGCGATCGCCTCGGTGGCCTCACGGATCCGCTGGACCTCGCTGTCGCCGAGGGTGATCGGGGGCAGTGCGCACGAGGAGTCGCCGGAGTGGATGCCGGCCTCCTCGATGTGCTCCATCACGCCACCGAGATAGAGCTCGGTGCCGTCGTAGAGGGCGTCGACGTCGATCTCGACCGCGTCGTCGATGAACCTGTCCACCAGCACTGGCCGGTCGTTGCTGATCTCCGTCGCCTGCGCGATGTAGTCGGCAAGGGCCTCGTCGTCGTAGACGATCTGCATGCCGCGACCACCCAGGACGTACGACGGGCGGACCAGCACCGGGTAGCCGATCTCCGCCGCGATCTCGCGTGCCTCGGCGAACGAGATCGCCATGCCGTGCTTGGGCGCGACCAGTCCGGCCTCGTGGAGCACACGACCGAAGGCGCCGCGCTCCTCGGCGAGATCGATCGCTGCGGGCGAGGTGCCCACGATCGGTACGCCCGCCTCCTCGAGACCCTTGGCCAGGCCGAGAGGCGTCTGCCCGCCGAGCTGGCAGATGACGCCCGCGACCGGGCCGGCCTGCTGCTCGGCGTGCACGATCTCGAGCACGTCCTCGAGGGTGAGCGGCTCGAAGTAGAGCCGGTCGGAGGTGTCGTAGTCGGTGCTCACCGTCTCCGGGTTGCAGTTGACCATGATCGTCTCGTACCCCGCCTCCGCGAGCGCCAAGGAGGCGTGCACGCAGGAGTAGTCGAACTCGATGCCCTGGCCGATCCGGTTGGGCCCGGACCCGAGGATGATCACCGCTTCCTTGCCCTCCGCGCGCGGTTGCACCTCGGTCTCCTCGTCGTAGGAGGAGTAGTGGTAGGGCGTACGCGCCGCGAACTCGGCCGCGCAGGTGTCGACGGTCTTGTAGATCGGCCGGATGCCGAGCGCGTGGCGTACGCCGCGCACGACGTCCTCACGCAGGTCGCGCATCTTCGCCAGTTGGGCGTCGGAGAAGCCGTGCCGCTTGGCCCGCCGCAGGATGTCGGGCGTCAGCTCGGACGCGGCGATGACCTCCTGGGCGATCTCGTTGATCAGGCACAGTTGGTCGACGAACCAGGGGTCGATGCCGGTCGCCTCGTGGACCTCATCGGGCGTGGCACCGGCCCTGATCGCGTCCATGACGTCACGCAGGCGACCGTCGTGCGGCACGTGTGCGGCCGCGAGCAGCCCGTCCTTGTCGAGGGCCTCGTGCTTGTGCGACCAGTCGAACGGCGCCGACTTGGACTCGAGCGAGCGCAGCGCCTTCTGCAGGGCCTCGGTGAAGTTGCGCCCGATCGCCATCGCCTCGCCGACCGACTTCATGTGCGTGGTCAGCACCGGGTCGGCGCCGGGGAACTTCTCGAACGCGAACCGCGGCACCTTGACGACCACGTAGTCGAGCGCAGGCTCGAAGGCGGCCGGCGTGGTTCCGCCGTCCTCGCGAGCGGTGATGTCGTTGGGGATCTCGTCGAGGGTGTAACCGATCGCGACCTTGGCGGCGATCTTCGCGATCGGGAAGCCGGTCGCCTTCGACGCGAGCGCGCTGGACCGGGAGACGCGGGGGTTCATCTCGATGACGATGACCCGGCCGTTCTCGGGGTTGACCGCGAACTGGATGTTGCAGCCGCCGGTGTCGACCCCGACCGCGCGGATGATGCCGAGCGAGAGGTCGCGCAGGTACTGGTACTCACGGTCGGTGAGCGTCATCGCCGGCGCGACGGTGATCGAGTCACCGGTGTGCACGCCCATCGGGTCGAGGTTCTCGATCGAGCAGACGATGACGACGTTGTCGGCCTTGTCGCGCATCACCTCGAGCTCGTACTCCTTCCAGCCGAGGATCGACTCCTCCAGGAGCACCTCGGTGGTCGGGCTGAGCGCGAGGCCGTTGCCGCCGATGCGGCGCAGATCGGCCTCGTCGTAGGCCATGCCTGAGCCGGAGCCGCCCATCGTGAAGGAGGGACGGACGACCACGGGGTAACCGAGCTGCTCGGCACCGGCGAGGAGATCGTCGATGGTGTGGCAGATCACCGAGCGGGCGCTCTCTCCGCCGAGCTCGGAGACGATCTTCTTGAACTCCTCGCGGTTCTCGCCGCGCTGGATCGCCTCGATCGAGGCGCCGATGAGCTCGACGTCGTACTTCTCCAGGATGCCGGCCTCGTCCAGCGCGACCGCGCAGTTGAGCGCGGTCTGGCCGCCCAGGGTCGCCAGCAGCGCGTCCGGGCGCTCCTTCGCGATCACCTTCTCGACGAATTCAGGAGTGATCGGCTCGACGTACGTCGCGTCGGCGAACTCCGGGTCGGTCATGATCGTCGCCGGGTTGGAGTTGACCAGGATCACGCGCAGGCCCTCGGCCCGCAGCACCCGGCACGCCTGGGTCCCGGAGTAGTCGAACTCGCAGGCCTGGCCGATCACGATCGGGCCGGACCCGATCACCATCACGGACTTGATGTCCTCGCGCTTCGGCATCAGGCCTCCCCTCGCTCGGTGCCGTCACTTGCGGGCAATTGTTGAGTTGTGACGTCTGATCCCGGAGATTCATCGTCAGAACCCCGCAATTGCCCGCCCATGAGAGCGCAAAACCTGTCGAACAGGTACGCCGCATCATGCGGCCCGGCCGCTGCCTCCGGGTGGTACTGGACCGAGAAGGCCTTCAACCTGCCGTCCTTCCGCAACTCGAGCCCCTCGACACAGTCATCGTTGAGATTGACATGGCTCACCGTCACCGACCCGTACGGCGTCTCCGTGGAGCCCTCCAGGGGCGCGTCGACGGCGAACCCGTGGTTGTGCGCGGTGACCTCGACCTTGCCGGTGGTGCGGTCCATGACCGGCTGGTTGATGCCGCGGTGGCCGTACTTGAGCTTGTACGTGCCGAACCCCAGCGCGCGGCCGAAGAGCTGGTTGCCGAAGCAGATCCCGAAGTAGGGGATCTCGTGCGCCAGCGCCGCCTTCAACAACTCGACCTGTGCCGCGGTCGCGGCCGGATCGCCGGGACCGTTGGAGAAGAAGAGGCCGTCGGCGTTGAGAGCGGTCAGGTCCGCGATCGTCGCCCCCGCGGGCAGCACGTGCACCTCGATGCCGCGTTCGCTCATCATCCGCGGCGTGTTCGCCTTGATGCCGAGGTCCAGCGCGGCGACCGTGAACCTCTTCTCCCCGACCGCGGGCACGACGTACGTCTCGGCCGTGCTGACCTCGTCGGACAGGTTGGCCCCGGCCATCTCGCCGGACTCCTTGACCCGGGCCAGTAGGTCAGCGGCGTCGGTGGCGGTCGTGGAGATGCCGACCCGCATCGCACCGCGCTCGCGCAGGTGCCGGGTCAGCGCCCGCGTGTCGATGCCGGAGATGCCGACCACGCCCTGCTCGCGCAACGCGTCGTCGAGCGAGCGGCGCGAGCGCCAGTTCGACGGGACCCGTGCGGGGTCGCGCACGACGTAACCGCTCACCCAGATGCGCTGGGACTCGGTGTCCTCGTCGTTCATCCCGGTGTTGCCGACGTGCGGCGCGGTCATGACGACCACCTGGCGGTGGTAGGACGGGTCGGTGAGCGTCTCCTGGTAGCCACTCATGCCGGTCGAGAACACGGCTTCGCCGAAGGTCTCGCCCTCGGCGCCGTAGGAGACCCCGTGGAAGGTGCGACCGTCCTCGAGGACGAGGATCGCGGGAATTCTGTGGCCTGCCGACTGTGTCACAGCTGCGGCCTGTTGCGTGCGGGCACTCTGGGTAGCCT
>DASVMH010000107.1:0-10585 GCA_036384455.1 Marmoricola sp.
GGTTGAGCCGGGCGCGCAGCTCGTGCCGCGGATCCCTCGTCGCCGAAACATTGCCGTTCTTCCCCGAGATGAGTGCCATCCATCGAGGCTGGCACGTTTCGCAGATTCGTGCGTCGAGTTATCCACAGGCTGCATTTCGACAACCTCGACGACCGGTGGTCGAGCCTGTCGAGACCCGGTCAGGAGCTGCTGGAGGAGCTCGAGGCGGTCGGGCTCGACGTACTGCTACTCGACGTGGACTTGGCTGCCGAACTGGACTCGGACGAACTGGAGGAATCGGAGCCGCTCGAGGACGAGGAGGACGAACTGCCGGTGTCAGAGGCGGACTGCTTGCCGCGGCTGTCGGTGCGATAGAAACCGGAGCCCTTGAAGACCACGCCCACCGCGTTGTAGACCTTGCGCAGCTTCCCGCCGCACTCGGGGCACTCGGTCAGCGAGTCCTCGCTGAAGCTCTGGAAGGCCTCGAAGAAGTGGCCGCACTCGGTGCATGAGTACTGATAGGTGGGCACGGTCCCTCACTGCTGTCGGGGTGGAGCGATTGGCACTCGAAGGTGACGACTGCCAATCCTACCGCGCTCGGTGGAACCGGTTCATGCCGTCAGGGGTCAGGGCCGCATGGACCCGCCGGTCGTGCTGGCCACTCGGGACGACCTCGAGGACCTCGTCGGCGTTGAGCAGACACCACACCGGGCCGGTCGCCCGCGTCAGCGCCCGGTCGTAACTGCCGCCGCCGCGACCCAGCCGCATGCCGCTGCGATCGACGGCGAGACCCGGGACGATCACCAGATCGGCGGTGCCCAGCGCCTCGACCCCGAGGCGGGTCCCGGCCGGCTCGAGCAGGCCGCGGCCGGCGCTCACCAGGCTGGACGCACCGGTGTACGCCGCCCAGTCGAGGTCGAGGTCGGGCAGCAGGATCGGCAGGATCACCCGCTTGCCTGCTCCGGTCAGCGCATCCAGGAGCGGCCCGGTGCCGGGCTCATGGCCGACGGAGACGTACGCCGCCACGGTCGCCGCCAGGCGTACCTCCGATTGGGCGAGCGCGATCGCGGCGACCGCGAGCGCCCGCGCCCCCAACTCGGCCGGCGGGATGCGCCGCCGGGTCGTGAGCAACTGGTCCCGCAGCGCCAGTTTCGCGCCCCACGAAGGGTCCGGAATGGGAGCCTCGGTCTCGTTCATCTTGCTCTCAGCTTACGATCGGCCCTATGAGTGCGCAGGGGCTGGACGAGGCCCGGAAGAAGATGGCCGACGAGGGTGTCGAACCTCTTGCCATCGAGGTCTTCGCCCACTATTACCGTCTGCTCGAGCACGGCGAGACCGGGATGATCCCCGAGAGCACCATCGAGCCGCTCGACATGCCGGCACTGGCCGACGTGGTCGTGGACGAGACGCAGGCGATCGAGGCGCTCGCTGCTACCGCCGTGATCAAGCTCAACGGCGGGTTGGGCACCTCGATGGGGATGGAGCGCGCGAAGTCGCTGCTGTGCGTACGTCGGGGGCTGTCCTTCCTCGATGTGATCGCCCGCCAGACGCTGCACCTTCGTCGTACGCACGGCGTCACGCTGCCGCTGATCTTCCTCAACAGTTTCCGCACCTCCGCCGACACGAGGGCGGCTCTGGCGCGCTACGAGGACCTGCAGGTCGACGGGATCCCCGGAGAGTTGCTGCAGAACAAGGAGCCCAAGCTCACCTCGGAGGAGCTGGTCCCGGTCTCCTGGCCCAAGGACCCCGAGCTTGAGTGGTGTCCGCCCGGACATGCCGACCTCTACACCGCGCTGGTCACCTCCGGGCTGCTCGACCACCTCATCTCCTCCGGTTACCGCTACGCCTTCTGCTCCAACGCCGACAACCTTGGGGCCGTCGCGGACCCCCGGGTCGCCGGTTGGTTCGCCGCATCGGGGGCGCCGTTCGCCATCGAATCGGTCCGCCGGACGCCCTCGGACCGCAAGGGTGGTCACTTCGCGCGTCGTGCGAGCGACGGACGGATCATCCTGCGGGAGTCCGCCCAGACCCTCGAGGAGGACAAGGAGGCACTGGCCGACCTCGACCGGCACAAGTACACCTCCACCAACAATGTGTGGTTCGACCTGCAGGCGCTGCGCACCGAGCTCGATCGACGCGACGGGGTCCTCGGGCTGCCGCTGATCCGCAACGTCAAGACAGTGGATCCGACCGATCCCTCGAGTCCGGAGGTCATCCAGATCGAGGCCGCGATGGGGGCCGCGATCGAGGTCTTCGAAGGGGCGCAGACGATCGAGGTCGGCCGCGACCGCTTCGTCCCCGTGAAGACCACCAACGACCTGTTGTTGCTCAGGTCCGACTCCTACGACCTGCGTGCCGACTTCGTGCTCGACCAGGCTGCTGCGGAGCTCGCGTACGTCGACCTGAGCGGCTCCTACAAGCAGGTGGCCGAATTCGACAAACGCTTCCCCGAGGGGGTGCCCTCGATGATCGAAGCACACTCGCTCGTGGTCGACGGCGACTGGACCTTCGGCGGTGACGTGAGCGTGGTCGGTGACGCCCACCTGACCGGGGACCACGGGCACGTCGCTCCGGGCACGCAGTTGGGGTCCGGCCCGGACGCCGAGGCCTGAGGGAGCCATGCCCGCATCGGATCCGGGCCCGGTCACGGTCGGCGCCCACCTCGACGAGGTCCTCGCGGGCATCGAGCAACTGCGGCCCTACTCGCACACGCTGCTCGAGGCCACCGGTCTGCCGCTCGCCGGTGACATCGTCGCCCCGCGATCGTTGCCCGTCTTCGACAACTCCGCGATGGACGGGTACGCCGTGCGCGCGGCCGATGTGGCCGCCGCAACCGCGCAGGCGCCGGTCGAGCTGCCCGTGACCGACGAGATCCTCGCCGGCGATCCACGGCCGCACTCCCTGCAACCGGGCACTGCGATGCGGATCATGACCGGTGCTCCGATTCCGTTCGGGGCCGACGCCGTGGTGCCGGTGGAGGCGACGGACGGCGGCGCCCGCCGCGTACGGATCACCGCGGGCGCCGACGTGGGAGCCCACGTGCGCACGGTGGGTGACGACGTCGCTGCCGGCGACGTGATCCTCCGCGCCGGCGATGTGCTCGGACCGCGCCAGCTCGGGCTGCTCGCCGGGGTCGGCATCGGGACGGTCGAGGTGGCGCCGCGGCCCCGTGTCGTGGTGATGTCGACCGGCGCGGAGCTGGTCGAGCCGGATCGACCGCTGCCGGCAGGATCCATCTACGACTCGAACTCGTACCTCCTCACCGCCGCCGTGCGCGCCACCGGCGCGGTGGCCTATCGCGTTCGCGCCACCTCCGACGATCCTCGCCAGTTCCTCGAGGCGCTCGAGGACCAACTCGTCCGCGCCGACGTGGTGATCACCACGGGTGGTGTCAGCAAGGGCACGCGCGATGTGGTCAAGGCGGCGCTGCGCAGCGAACCGCGGATGCGGTTTCGTGAGGTCGCGATGCAGCCGGGCAAGCCCCAGGGCTTCGGGAAGGTCGGGGACAACAACGCCGGTGGCACACCGCTGTTCGCGCTGCCCGGAAACCCGGTGTCTTCATACGTCTCCTTCGAGGTGTTCGTGGCGCCGGCTCTGCGCAAGCTGGTCGGCCGCGAGCCCTACTGCCGGCCGTTGTTCCGGGCGCGACTGGCCGAACCGGTGCGGTCGATCCCTGGGCGGCGCCAGTTCCTGCGCGGTCGCTTCGCCGCCGGTCCGTCAGGTCCCGAGGTGACCCCTGTCGGCGGGCACGGCTCCCACCTGCTGGGCGGTCTCGGCGCAGCGAATGCGCTGATCGTGCTGGCCGAGGACCTCGAGGGACTGGACGCGGGGGCCGACGTACCTGTCATGCTCTTGGACCGGGAGTACTGATGGATCGATTCACGCACCTCGACGACGCCGGCGCCGCCCGGATGGTCGACGTGTCCGGCAAGCCGATCACCGCACGATCGGCGACCGCGTCCGGCAAGGTGCTCGTCTCCGAGCGGGTGATCGCGATGCTGGGCGACGCGACGCTGCCCAAGGGGGATGCCCTCGCCGTCGCCCGGATCGCGGGCATCGCGGCCGCCAAGCGCACACCGGATCTGGTGCCGCTGTGCCACCCGCTCGGCATCACCGGCGTCGATGTCGACCTCGAGGTCGATGATGAGGTCGGGGCGGTCGTGATCACGGCGACCGTGCGCACCACCGATCGGACCGGGGTCGAGATGGAGGCACTCACCGCCGTCTCGGTCGCCGCGCTCACCGTGATCGACATGGTCAAGGCCGTCGACAAACGCGCCGTGATCACTGACGTACGCGTGGATGCCAAGAGTGGCGGCCGCAGCGGCGACTTCGTGCGTGAGGACCCCTCGTGAGCCGGGCCGCGGTCGTGGTCGCGTCCAACCGCGCTGCTGCCGGCGTCTACGCCGACGAGACCGGGCCGCTGATCGTCGCGGCCCTGACGGCGGACGGATGGGAGGTCGGTGATGCCGTCGTCGTGCCCGACGGCGAGCCGGTCGCCCTCGCGATCCGAGCCGCCCTCGGCGCGGGCGCACGCGTGGTCCTCACCACCGGTGGCACCGGGCTGAACCCGACGGACCGTACGCCCGAGGTGACCCGACCCCTCCTCGACGAGGAGGTGCCCGGCATCGCCGAGGCGATCCGCGCGCACGGGGTGGCGAAAGGCGTCGCCAGCGCCGCGCTCTCCCGAGGTCTCGCCGGTGTCGTCGATGACGCACTGGTCATCAATCTGCCCGGCTCGCGCGGTGGGGTGAAGGACGGTCTCGAGGTCGTCGTACCGCTGCTGCGACATGCCGTCGACCAGCTCTCCGGAGGTGACCATTGAGCCGCGGCTGGCCGGTGGTGCTCGAATCGGGACCGCTGCGCATCCGACCCATCGCGTCCGGTGATGCCCGTGCCTGGCGTTCGGTACGTCAGCGCAACCTCGCCTGGCTGCAGCGGTGGGACGCGACCGCTCCGTCGGTCGCCGACGCGCGCCCGCGGTCGTTCAGCGCGATGGTGCGGGGGATGCGCAAGGCTGCGCGCGCCGGCACGCAACTGCCCTTCGCGATCGAGTACGAAGGCCGCCTGGTCGGGCAGATCACCGTCAACAACGTGATCCGCGGGTCCGCGCAGTTCGCATCGGTGGGTTATTGGATCGACGAGGCGGTGGCCGGGCGCGGGCTGATGACCCGCGCGGTGGCGATGGTGATCGACCACTGCTTCGGGCCGGTCGGCCTGCACCGGATCGAGGTGGCGATCCGGCCGGAGAACAAGTCCTCGTTGCGGGTCGTCGAGAAACTCGGGATTCCCCTGGTCGGACTGGCGCCGAAGTATCTCCACATCGACGGCGACTGGCGCGACCACCTCCTCTTCGGGATCACCCGGGAACAGGCTCATCCCGGCCTGGTCCGCCGTCTTGATTCACTCCAGTCACAGGAGTGATATTGCGACACACCGATGCGCTTGCGCCTCCGGCGTGTCGCGCGCTCCTACGCTCAGACCCGTGGACCTGTCAGGACTGATCTTCATCGCCCTCGCCATCGCCTGGGCCTGCTATCTGATCCCGATGGCGCTGCGGCACACCGACGACCTGGCCCGTACCCGGACCGTCGAGCACTTCTCGCCGCGCCTGCGGGTGTTCGGTGGCCGCTCGGCCGCCGCTGCCGACTCCACGCCTACTCCTGCTGCTTCCCCGACCGCTCACGCGCGGGCGTCCGCGCCCGCTCCGACGAGTCGCGTGACCATGTCCGGAGGTGCTGCCGCGCGCCGCGCCGCCGCGCGTCGTCGCCGGGTGCTCTACGTCCTCACCGGCCTGCTGGTCCTCACCGCGGGTGCGGCCGGCCTCGGGTACGCGCCCTGGCTGTCGCTGGCCGCTCCGGTCGCGCTGATCGTCGCCTTCCTCGTCATCGCCCGCATCACCGTCAAGCGTGAGCGTGCCGCCCGGACCATCGAGGTCATCCGGCCCGCCTCGATGGTCGAGCCCCGCGCGACTCGCGCTTCTTCGGCGGCCGAGCCGGTCGAGACCCGGACCGCTCCGGCGGCCCGAGTCTCCAAGGCCGCTCCCGTCGCGCCGGCCGACTCCTCCGACGTCGAGGACACCGCCGGCCTCGACCGCTCCGCCGTCGAGGCCGTGGAGGCGCTGCACGAGGACGCCCTGCCCGACGACGGCTCGCTGTGGGACCCGGTCCCGGTCACGCTGCCGACCTACGTCACCAAGCCGCAGGCCCGCCGTACCGTCCGCACGATCGAGCTCACCCAGTCCAGCGGCCACGACGCCGCCGACTCCAAGCTCGCCCGCGACGCCGAGGCCGCCCGCGCCGCCAACGCGCCGAAGCCGGCTGAGACGACCGAGGCTGCCGAGGCGGAGAAGCGCCGCGCCGCCGGCGCCTGAATCTGCTGCTGCATCCGTTCGCCGCCGGATCTTCAGCCGCCGATTCGACACAGCATGTGTGTCAAACCGGCGGCGGGAGCGCGAGCGATCCCGATTGGGAATCGCTCGCATCCCGGTGATACCTTTCTACCCGCGCCCGACGGGCGCATGGGGCTGTGGCGCAGTTGGTAGCGCGTCTCGTTCGCAATGAGAAGGTCAGGGGTTCGAATCCCCTCAGCTCCACCGAAAACCGCTGGTCAGCGTTTGTGCGCGACGTAGAAGTAGTTGAACGGGTCGGAACGGATTTCCAGGGGTTCGACGTCGACAAGGCCCGCCTCTTCGAGCATCCGAACGGCGAGCTGGCGGCCCCAGACGGTGCCGAGACCGGCACCGCCCTCCTGGGAGAGGGAGACGGTCATGCAGTGCATCAGGCTGAGCGTGTAGAGGTAGGTCGCCCACGGGAGCCCGAGGTTGCCGTCGACGCCGGTCTCGGCCTTGATGTCGACCATGAGGAACATGCCGCCCGGCCGGAGCGCCGCGGCGATCCCGGCCAGGACGCGGTCGGGAAAGGCCTGGTCGTGGATCGCGTCGAACGCGGTGACGACGTCGAAGGCGTCGTGCTCCCCGAGGTCGGTGACGTCGCGGACCTCGAAGGTCGCGTTGGTCAGTCCCCATGCGTCGGCCTCGGCGCGAGCGGCGCCGATCGCCTCCGTGCTCATGTCGTAGCCGGCGAAGTGGCTTGCGGGGTACGCCCGGGCGAGCAGGTTGACCGCATGCCCTGACCCGCAGCCGACGTCGGCGAGCGCGGCGCCGCTCGAAAGCGTCTCGTGCAGCCCCGGAACGGTCGGCACGACGACGTCGAGCAGGCCGGCGTCGTGGGTGGCCCTCGACTCCTCGGCCATCAGCGCGTGGAAGCGCGGGAAGTGGTCGTAGCCGAGGCCGCCGCCGTCGCGGAACCGCTCGCGCAGCTCGGGTTCGACGCCGGCGAGCATGGTGAGCATCTTGCAGTTGCGGGCCAGGTTGACCGGTCCCAGTTCGTACGTCAGGCAGGCGGCGTGCTCGGGCGGCAGCGTGTAGAGCCGGGCTTCGGGGTCGTACGTAGCCACCCCGGACGCGACGATCCCATCGAGCCATTCGCGCAGGTAGCGCTCGTCCACGCCGGCCGTAGCCGCGAGTGTCGCGGTGTCAGAGGGTCCGGTCCGTGCCAGCACGGCGAACAGCCCGAGCTCGTCGCCGATCCCCAGGAGCAGCCCCAGGGCGGCGTCGTTCATCACGCCGATCATGCGCTTGCGGAACGCCTTCGCGGCGTCCTGGTCGATCGTCGTCATCAGCTGTCGCCTCCTTGTCGCGGCCCTGCGGCGGATCTTGCCAGGGATACCGCCGCACCCTAAGCTGGACACCTGTCCAGTTTTGTGGAGGAGCCGAGATGACCACACTCGATCGGGACGCGTTGTTCATCGGTGGGGCGTGGACCGCGCCCGCGACCGACGCCGTTCTTGAGGTGATCTCGCCGCATTCCGAGGAGGTCGTCGCGCGGGTCCCGGAGGGCTCCGCGGCCGACATCGACGCCGCGGTCGCAGCAGCGCGCAGAGCCTTCGACGAGGGCCCGTGGCCGCGGATGAGCCCTGACGAGCGGATCGAGATCGTGCAGGCGCTGTCGGGGCTCTACGCGGCCCGGCTCGAGGAGATGGCGACGGTGATCTCGACCGAGATGGGCTCGCCGATGGCGTTCAGCTCGCTCGCGCAGGCACCCGCGCCCTGGATGCAGATCGAGGCCTTCCTCGCGATCGCGCGCGAATTCCCCTGGGAGAAGCGGCGCACCGGCGCGCTCGGCGGCGACGTCGTCGTACGCCACGAGCCGGTCGGCGTCGTCGCCGCGATCCCGCCGTGGAACGTGCCGCAGTTCACCATCGTGTCCAAGGTGATCCCGGCCCTCCTCGCCGGCTGCACCCTTGTGGTCAAGCCCGCTCCGGAGACACCGCTGGAGGCGTACGTCCTCGCCGAGATGCTCAGCGAGGCCGGCGTGCCGGAGGGAGTCGTCTCGATCGTCGCCGGCGGCCGTGAGGTCGGCGAGCACCTGGTCCGCCACCCCGGTGTCGACAAGGTCGCGTTCACCGGCTCGACGGCTGCGGGCCGCAAGATCGGTGCGATCTGCGGCGAGCAGCTCAAGCGGGTCTCGCTCGAGCTCGGCGGCAAGTCCGCTGCGATCGTCCTCGACGACGCCGACGAGGCCGCCGCGATCGAAGGCATGAAGTTCCTCGGTGTGATGAACTCCGGCCAGGCCTGTGTCGCCCAGACACGGGTGCTGGTCAGCCGTGAGCGGCACGACGCCTTCGCGGCGGCCCTCGCCGACGCGATCGGAGGCATGAGGGTCGGGGACCCGCTCGACCCGGCCACCGAGATCGGGCCCATGGTCGCGCGCCGTCAGCAGGAGCGGGTCGAGTCCTACATCGCGCTCGGCCAGGAGGAGGGAGCGAGCCTGCTCACCGGTGGCACCGGCCGCCCCGACGGGCTCGACACGGGTTGGTACGTCCGGCCCACTGTCTTCGCCGGCGTCGACAACCGGATGCGGATCGCCCAGGAGGAGATCTTCGGGCCGGTCCTCTCGGTGGTCGCCTACGACGACGTCGCCGACGCGATCCGGATCGCGAACGACTCCGATTACGGCCTCGCCGGGACGGTGTGGACCGCCGACGAGGAGAAGGGGCTCGAGGTCGCCCGTGGCGTACGCACTGGGACGTACGGCGTGAACACCTACACGATGGACTTCGCCGCACCCTTCGGTGGCTTCAAGGCATCGGGTCTCGGGCGCGAGTTCGGACCCGAGGGGTTGTCGCAGTACACCGAGCTGAAGTCGGTCTACCTGCCCCTTCCGGAGGCGTGAGCGTCGATCACGCGGTCGTGGTGAACTGCTTCATCCCGCTGTCGGCGAGCCATTCGCTCCACGGGACGTCGTAGTCGGCGTACCCGTTGTCGCCGGCCGCCTTGCCGCGTGGCGAGCCGGTGATCGTCACCGGGTCACCCTGCTTGGACAGGTTGTAATACCACTCGGCGTCCTTGTACGACAGGTGCACGCAACCGTGTGAGCCATAGGCGTGACCGGGGTAGGGGTCGCCGGTGGAGTAGTGCAGGAAGGTGCCGGAGTTGGTGATCCGCACATCCCACGGGAGCGTGATGTCGTAGAAGTTCGGGTCCTTGGGATTGCACGCGATGTGCACGCTGCACGAGGTCATCTCGGTGGTGCGCTCCTTGTTGACCACCGCCATGGTGCCGTCCCAGGACGGGAACTCGGGGTTGCCGGCGTCGCTGAGCATCGTGCGGATGACATGACCGTTCTTGGTCACCACGGTCTTGTGGCCCTTCACGTAGACGTGCGTGCGGATGTCGTCACCGATGGTGAACTGGCGGGTGTAGCTGTGCGTGCCGTAGCGGCCATAGCCGTCGCCGACGTGGTTGAAGCGGGCCACCATCGAGATCTTGGTGCCGGACTTCCAGAAGTGCTTGGGCCGGAAATCGAGGCGTTGCGATCCGAACCAGTGCCATGCGCCGGTGACCGGCACCGACGTCTTGAGGGTGATCGCCTGCTCGATCCTCTTGCGGGCCGAGGTCTTGACCGGTGTCGTGAAGACCATCGAGATCGGCATCGCCACACCCACGGTGGTGCCGCTCAACGGCGCGATGCTGTCGAGGTACATCGGCGGACCCGTCGGGTAGTGCTTCTTTTTCTTCTTCGGCGACGGCGATGCGGAGGGTGAGTTGTTCGCCACGGGCGAGGTGCCGTCGGATGCGCTGTGCGCGTCCGGGCTCGAATTCGAGGTCCGCAACCACCCGGTGGCATCGCACCCGGTCGCGGCGAGCATCAGCACGGCGGCCAAGACCACGAGGGCGCCGCGGAGCCCTCGCCGACCGAGGCGGTTCGCGACGTGCGGCGTGGGGTGCGGATGCATCATCGAAACGTCAGATCCCTTTCAGAGGTGCACAAAGGTGCCCTGCCAGGATACGTAGTGGTGCCGCACGATGCGGTATCGACGCGTTGGCTAATCCGTCACATCGCCCCGGATCGCCGCGGCCACGGCCTTCGGCACGTCGGGGTTGAACACGCTCGGGATGATGAAGGTCGGGTTGAGCTGCTCGTCGGTGACGACATGCGCGATCGCCTCGGCGGCGCGCAGCAGCATCTCGGTGGTGATGTTCTTCGCCCTGGCGTCGAGGAGACCCCGGAACACGCCGGGGAACGCCAACACGTTGTTGATC
>DASVMH010000108.1:0-2101 GCA_036384455.1 Marmoricola sp.
CACGCCGTCGATGAGGTGCACGTCGATGAAGGCGAGCTTCTGGCCGGTCCACCGGTCCTGGAGGCGGACGACCTGCACCCAGTGGCCCTGGTCCTTCCAGTTGCGGATCTCTCCGTGCACCGAGGTCGCCGGCGAGGACAGCGCCCGGCAGGCGCTGAGGTAGTTGAAGCGCGCGGTCCTCCACATGATCGGGGTCTGCTCTGCGCCACCGATCTTCCTGGTCTTGATGGCGTTGCGGACCTGGCGGTAGTAGCTCCACGTCTTCGGCTGGATCTTGTAGAGCGCGACCGCCTTGGCCTTGCTGTTGATCTCCTGCATGCCGATGACGTCGACGTTGCCGAGCATCGCGGTGGCGGCCTTCTTGAAGGTTGCGGTGCTCGTGTCGGCACGGATGTTGTACGTGCCGATGCGCAGCCTGACCGAGTTCGCGGGCGGCGTGTGGGCGGCCGTCGCGACGCTGTGTGCGTCGGGTTGCGCCACCGCGGAACCGCCCGTCGCGGCGGCGGTGAGCCCGGCGGCGGTCAGCAGGGCACAGGCAGCAGCGATCAACGTACGATTCCGGGGCATATCACCCACGATAGGTCGGTCCTGGGGGCCGCGTGGGTTAATCGGAAAACGACGCAGCCGCCTCATGGCTGCTCAGCGGGTCCACCCGCCGGATGTCCACGATGTGGCCGGTGTCGGCGGACAGCAGGGTGTCCAGAGACGCCCTCGCCACGACCTCCGACTCGAGCAGCGTGCCCTCCGGCTCGACCCCGAAGGCGTTGGTCCGCATGGGCGTCGCGGTCCGCTCGGGGTTGATGCAGTTGACCCGGATGCCGTCGCCGGACCACTCGTCGGCGAGCGCCTGCGTCAGGTTGACCACCGCGGCCTTGGCGGAGGAGTAGAGGCTGTAGCCGCTGCGGCCGCGGGTGTACGAGCTCGACGTGAACAACAGCAACGAGCCCCTGCTCTGCTTCAGCGCCGGGTAGAAGGTCTGGCTGATGAAGACGGGCGCGAGGTAGTTGACCTCGGTGGAGTTGTAGACGGTCTCCTCGGAGGTCTCGACCAACTCCCCTCGTGGAAGTACGCCTGCGGTGTTGACCACGAAGTCGATCGAATCGGTCGCCGCCAGCACGGTGCCCAACGCCTTCTCGATGTCTCCACGACGCTCGACATGGGTGTGGGTCCCCGAGCGGCTGAAGGAGAAGACCCGCGCCCCACACCGCTCGGCGAGCGCAGCGATGTCGGCGCCGATCCCGTAGCTCCCGCCGAAGACGACCATCGTGCGGCCCGCCAGGGCGGCGCGGTAGTGCTCGTCGTCGCCTGCTGCCGGCGCGACCCGGCTCGCGAGCTGGAACAACTTGTCGGCGAGATAGACGTCGATCGGCTCGGTGATCTTGAGGTTGCGCTCCTCCCCGGCGACCACGCCGATGGGCACCTCCGGCAGATAGCGCAGCACCACCGCACAGTCGTCGGTGGCCCACTGGCCGGCGTCCTCGTCGGCGGCCGCGAGGGCGTACGCCTGCTTGAGCACGGAGGCCCGGAAGCCCTGGGGTGTCTGTCCACGACGCAGCGCCGAGCGCGGCCGGATCGCGGAGATCTCCGGCAACCGACCGGGGTCGGCGGGGTCCGCCTCGGACACCTCGATGATGGTGTCCGCCGACGGGATCGCCACGTCGACCGCGTCGTAGCGCTCGAGCGCGGCGAAGCAGTCGGTCAGCACCCGCGCGCTCACCAGCGGCCGCACCGCGTCATGGAGCAGCACGAGCGCGTCGTCGGGGACGACGTCGAGGGCGCGCTGGGTGGTGGCGTTGCGCGTGTCAGCCCCTTCAAGGACGTGGGTCACCTTCGGATAGCGCCCGCCGCGCACCATCTCGTGGACGGTGTCCAGGTGCCCCGGCGCCATCATGATCACGACCTCGTCGACCTGATCGTGGTCGTGGATCGCGGCGAGGGTGTGCTCGAGGATCGACTTCCCCGCGACCTTGATCAGCTGCTTGGGCACGTCGAGCCCGATCCGGGCGCCGACCCCGCCGGCGAGGATGACGGCGATCTTCGGCGTCACGCGGGTGCTCCTGTAATCGCAGCGAACGGTCCCGAGCAGGCTAGCAGCGCGCGG
>DASVMH010000109.1:0-2501 GCA_036384455.1 Marmoricola sp.
GGGGAGGTCAGCCACAGATTGCGAGCACACCGCTGCCAAGTACGCATGCCGCCGCTGTTCGGGCACTGCGACCCACGCCGGAGCCATGTCCGACCCAAGACGGAGGCACGTACGGGACAGCCAGCCCTAGGCTGATCCTCATGGAATCGGCCGCCCGTAGGGACACGGGGCGCTTCGGGCTGTGGCCCGACCTCGCCCTGGCGGTCGTGATCACCACGGGTGGGCAGTTCGAACTCGCCTTCTCGGGAGAATCGGGTTGGCACGGCGTCTCCCACTCGATGGCCCTGCTCGCGCAGACCGTCCCCGTGGCGGCGCGTCGTGTTTTCACGGCCTCCGCCGCGATGGTCGGCGCGATCGCGCTGACGATCGAGGCGGTGTGGACCGGCGCCACGAACACGCTGTCCGGTCTGGTCGCCGGACTCGTCCTCGTCTACTCCGTCGGACGCTGGCTCCGTGGGCGCGAACTGGTCGCGATCAGCACCGTTCTCGCGGCCGCCCTGACCGTACACATGCTGCAACTGCCCGGTGTCGAGGTCGACGACCTTCTGTTCGCGCTCATCTTCTCCGCCGCAGCGTGGCTCGCCGGCCGGACGATGCGACGACGCGAGGAGGAGCAGCGCCGCGCCGCCGACCGACTCCGGGCCGAGAAGGATGCCGCCGCGCGCGCCCTCCAGACCGCCGTGGCCGATGAACGTATCCGGATCGCCCGCGAACTTCACGACGTCGTCGCCCACGGCATGGGAGCGATGGTCGTCCAGGCAGCCGCGGCCGAGCAGATGCTCGAGGTCGACCCGCTCGCCGCCCGCCTGCCCCTCACCTCGGTTCGTCAGACCGGACAGGGCGCGCTGGCCGAGATGCGTCGCCTCCTCGGCCTCCTCCGTGCCGGTGACGACCCGGACGCAGCAGATCCGGCGAGCCCGCAACCAGGCCTGTCCCAGATCCCGGCGTTGATCGACCGCCTTCGGGCGGGCGGGATGCATGTCGAATTGTCGATTGCCGGTGAGGTGGCCGCGATCCCGGAGGGGCTGCAGGTCTGCGCGTACCGGATCGTCCAGGAGGCGCTCACCAACAGCCTCAAGCACGCTGCCGGAGCCGCCACCACGGTGACGCTCAACGACGCCGGCGAGCGGCTCGACCTCGTGGTGCACACGGCGCCGGGTGCGCACGCACCGGGAGTGAGCGGGGCCGGCCACGGCCTCATCGGGATGGCCGAACGCGTCCGGGTCTACGGCGGCAGCCTCGACGTCGGGCCCCTTCCCGACGGCAGCTTCCGCGTGCACGCCCAGTTCCCGGTGGTCCGATGAACCCCACGGAACCAATCCGAGTCCTCATCGCCGACGACCAGGCCCTGGTCCGGTCGGGCTTCACGATGATCCTCGACAGCCAGCCGGACATCGAGGTCGTCGGAGAGGCAGGAGACGGCCGCGCCGCCGTGGACATCGCGCGGGAGGTACGCCCCGACGTACTCCTCATGGACGTACGGATGCCCGAGATGGACGGCATCACCGCGACCCGGATCCTGCTGGCCGATCCCGCGGTACGCACCCGCGTGCTCGTGCTGACCACGTTCGACGGCGACAGCCACGTCTACGACGCCGTCGGCGCGGGCGCCAGCGGCTTCCTGCTGAAGACGGTCAGTCCCGGACAGCTCGCCGGAGCGGTCCGGACCGTGGCCGGCGGAGAGGCGATCCTCGATCCCGCGATCACCCGACGTCTGCTCGCCGGATTCGCGAAACGGCCGCGTCCCGGGCAGGAGGTCCCCGACGACTTCGCTGCATTGTCCGCGCGAGAGCTCGACACCGCCCGGCACATCGCTCAGGGGCTCTCGAACGCCGAGATCGCGAGCCGCATGTACGTCTCGGAGGCGACCGTGAAGACACACGTCACCGCGGTGCTCACGAAACTCGGTGTCCGCGACCGCGTCCAAGTCGTGGTGCGCTGTTACGAGTCCGGCCTCGTTCAGTCCGGGGAAAACGGCCCGGCGTGAGCCGTCACTCCCCCGGGATCGGCGCCGCCGGGTCGTACGGCACCCGCGTGTAGACGAAGGTCGCGCATTCGAGGTGCGTCGGGTGTACGCGCAGCGTCTCGCCCCGGTGGTAGCCCGCCACCCCGACGATGCGGCCGTCGGACCAGGTGAACTGCTCGGCCAACCGCCCCCGGGCGAGGTCGCGGAACTCGAGCAGGTCGTTGCCCCAGCGCACCTCGAAGGCCGAGTTGCCCCAGTGCCAATAGCCCAACAGCGGCTCGGCCCAATCGGGCACCGTCGCCGTCGGCACCCACGCCGGCACCGGTGCGGGGGTCCGCTCCCCCAGCAGCCGTTCCGCGAGCTCGACCCCGTCGAAGCCGGTGGTGCCGTTCGTCAGCGCGACCACACCGCGCCCGTCCGCAGGGTCGATGAGCGCACATGCCTGGAATCCGGGCATCGAGCCGAGGTGGCCGACCAGAGTGCCGCCGGTCCACGGGTGCACCAGCGTGCCCAGGCCGTACTCCTCCAGCACGGG
>DASVMH010000110.1:0-13324 GCA_036384455.1 Marmoricola sp.
CGGGAGGTCACGGGGGTTCTGAAAGTTTTTTCTGGTGACCCGGATCACCCGCCGCACGAGGCCCGGATCTAGGGTGGCCAGCGACGTACCCGACCCAGGAGGAACCGATGCCGGCCCGCCGCGTGCTGCCCACCGAGGAGGCGGCCGAGCTACTCGCCCTGGTCCGCCGAGTGGCGAACGAGGAGCTGCTCCCCCGGGCCGCCGAGGCCGAGCGCACCGAGACCTTCCCGCGCGAGGTGTTCACCCTGCTGGGCGAGATCGGGCTGCTGGGGCTGCCCTACCCGGACGAGTACGGCGGGGGCGGGCAGCCGTACGAGGTCTATCTGCAGTGCCTCGAGGAGCTCGGCTCGGTCTGGTCGAGCGTCGGGGTGGGCACCTCGGTGCACGCGCTGTCCTGCTTCGGCCTGGTCACGAGGGGCACCGAGGAGCAGAAGCAGAAGTGGCTGCCCGACATGCTCGGCGGTTCGCTCCTCGGGGCGTACTGCCTCTCCGAGCCGCAGGCCGGCTCCGACCCGGCAGCCATGCGGACCAGTGCCCGACTCGACGGCGACGAGTACGTCCTCAACGGCGCGAAGGCGTGGACCACCCACGGGGGCCAGGCCGACTTCTACAAGGTGATGGCCCGCACCGGCGACGCGCGCGGGGACATCTCGTGCTTCCTGATCCCCGCCGACACCCCGGGTCTGACCGCGGACCCGCCGGAGCAGAAGATGGGCCTGACCGGCTCGACGACGGCGACGATGCGGCTCGACGACGTCCGCATCCCCGTCGAACGCCGGCTCGGCGAGGAGGGCGACGGCCTCAAGATCGCGCTGGCCGGCCTCGACGCCGGGCGTCTCGGCATCGCGGCGGTGGCCACCGGTCTCGCCCAGGGCGCGCTCGACCAGGCGGTGGCGTACGCCCAGGAGCGCGAGACCTTCGGCAAGCGGATCATCGACCACCAGGGGCTCGCCTTCGTGCTCGCCGACATGGAGGCCGCGATCCACACCAGCCGGTCGATGCTGCTGCACGCCGCGCGCCTCAAGGACGCCGGACTGCCGTACGGCCGCGAGGCCTCGATCGCCAAGATGGTCGCGACCGACAACGCGATGAAGGTGACCACCGACGCGGTCCAGGTCTTCGGCGGCTACGGCTACACCCGCGACTTCCCCGTCGAGCGCTTCATGCGCGAGGCGAAGGTGATGCAGATCTTCGAGGGCACCAACCAGATCCAGCGGATGGTGATCAGCCGCGCCCTCGACCGCCCCGCCGCCTCCGACGGGACGATCACGACGCGCTGAGCCCACCGGTTCGGGAACTGTGGCACGGGTGTCGCGCACGGCGTCACGCGACCTGGCCGTCTCTTGCGGCTATCGGGTCGCGCGCGGGTCGCGGTAGTTGGCAGCGACGACGGAGGCGGACAGGTGGCTCGGGTCGGCGGTCGGCTGTCCGGATTGTGACGGGTTGTCCTGTCCGCCGGGCGGGACATCGCAGAGTCGTGTAGATCCCATCCACCTGGTGACCGAGATCTACACGACTCTGGGTATTGAGCCTCGCGCACCGGACAGCCGAGCGCCCACCGTTGCCACCCTGCCACCGATCTCGTCGGCGCCAATGACCGCAACCCACGACGAGCCGTCGGCCGCGAGCGATTCGAACCACCCACAAACCCGACGCGGGGGACCGTGCCACCCACCGAACCGGTGGATTCAGCCGCTACTGCGCTCCGTATACCGGCTCGGGGGCGGGCGCCTGCGCGATGAGTTCCCGTACGCCGGCGCCGACCTCCGTCGCCTCCCAGCGGCGGCCGAGGTCCTTGGCGGGGCCGTGGCTCCAGGCGTTCTCGACGCAGATCTTGCCGCCCTCGACCTCGAGGACGCGGCCGGTGACGTCGGCGGCGTCCTCGCTGGCCAGCCAGGCGACGACCGGGGAGACGTTGCCGGGGTGCATGGCGTCGAAGCCCTCCTCGGGGGCGGCCATCGCCGCGGCGAACGGGCCCTCGGTCATCCGGGTCCGGGCCGCCGGCGCGATCGCGTTGACGGTGACGCCGTACCGGCCCATCTCGGCGGCGGCGACGAGGGTGAGGGCGGCGATGCCGGCCTTGGCGGCGCTGTAGCTGCCCTGCCCGATGCTGCCCTGCAGACCCGCGCCGGAGCTGGTGTTGATGATCCGGGCGACGCGTTGACGGCCCTCCTTGGCCTCCGCGCGCCAGTACGCACCGGCGTGCCGCATCAGTGCGAAGTGACCCTTGAGGTGCACGCGGACGACCGCGTCCCACTCGTCCTCGGACGTGGTGACGACCATCCGGTCGCGGACGAAGCCGGCGTTGTTGACGAGGATGTCGAGCCCGCCGAAGGTGTCGATCGCCTGCTGGATGAGGGCAGCGGCCGCATCGAAGTCGGCGACGTCGGCGCCGTTGGTGACGGCCTCGCCGCCGAGCGCCTTGATCTCGGCGACGACCTCGTCGGCCGGGCCGACCGAGGCGCCCTCGCCGGCGCCGGAGGTGCCGAGGTCGTTGACGACGACCTTCGCGCCCTGGCGGGCCAACTCGAGGGCGTGCTCGCGGCCGAGGCCACGTCCCGCACCGGTCACGATCGCGATCCGTCCGTCCAGGATGCCGCTCACTTGTTCTCCGTTCGATGTCTCGACGTCGGTTCTCGCAGAACCAAGCAACTGCTACGATACCAAGCAAACGCTAGGTTAGGAACTTCAGGTGACCATCTCCAGCGAACTGCACGACAACGGCATCCTCGTCGTGACGTCGAACTACCCGCCGGTCAACGCGCTCCCGGTCGCGGGCTGGTACGCGATCGCCGACGCGATGAACTCCGTGGCGACCCGTCCGGACGTACGCGTCGTGGTGCTGCGTGCCGAGGGCCGCGGCTTCAATGCCGGCGTCGACATCAAGGAGATGCAGAAGACCGAGGGCTTCGACGCGCTCATCGGCGCCAACAAGGGTTGCTACGCGGCGTTCAAGGCGATCTATGAGTGCGAGGTCCCGGTCGTGGCCGCGGTCAACGGCTTCTGCCTCGGCGGGGGCGTCGGCCTGGTCGGCAACTGCGACACGATCATCGCCTCCGACGACGCGTTCTTCGGCGTCCCCGAAGTCGACCGGGGTGCGCTCGGCGCGGCCACCCATCTGGCCCGTTTGGTCCCCCAACACCTGATGCGCACGCTCTACTTCACCAGCCGCACCATCGCCGCCAAGGACCTCGTCCAGCACGGGTCGGTGTTGGAGACCGTCCCTGCCGAGCAGTTGTACGACGCTGCGATGAAGGTGGCCGGGGAGATCGCCGCCAAGGACCCCCGGGTCATCCGGGCGGCGAAGGCCGCGCTCAACGGGATCGACCCGGTCGACGTCAACCGCAGCTACCGCTTCGAGCAGGGCTTCACCTTCGAGCTCAACCTCAGCGGCGCGGCCGATGAACACCGGGACGCGTTCGTCGAGACCGGCGAGAACTTGAACGTCTGACTCGAGGAGGACACCGTGACCCCGCAGATCCTGCGTACCCCGCTCACCGAACTCACCGGCGTCACCCACCCTGTCGTCCAGACCGGCATGGGCTGGGTCGCCGGGCCGCGGCTCGTCTCCGCCACCGCGAACGCCGGCGGCCTGGGCATCCTCGCCTCGGCGACGATGACCTTCGAGGAGCTCGACCACGCGATCGGGGAGGTCAAGCAGCGCACCAGCAACCCCTTCGGGGTCAACCTGCGCGCCGACGCCGGCGACGCCCCGGACCGCGTCGACCTGCTCATCAAGCACGGGGTCAAGGTCGCCTCCTTCGCGCTCGCGCCGAAGAAGGAACTGATCGCCAAGCTCAAGGACAACGGCATCGTGGTGATGCCCTCGGTCGGCGCCGCCCGGCACGCGGAGAAGGTCGCCTCCTGGGGCGCCGACATGGTGATGATGCAGGGCGGCGAGGGCGGCGGTCACACCGGCAACATCCCGACGACGCTGCAACTGCCGACGGTCATCGACGCGGTCGACATCCCTGTGGTCGCCGCAGGCGGGTTCTTCGACGGCCGCGGACTTGCGGCCGCGCTGTCGTACGGCGCTGCCGGGATCGGCATGGGGACGCGCTTCCTGCTCACCAGCGACAGCGCCGTGCCCGACGAGATCAAGCAGACGTATCTGTCCTTCGGCCTCGACGGCACCATCGTCACCACCAAGGCCGACGGGATGCCGCACCGGCTGCTGCGTACGCCCTTCATCAACGGTCTCGTCGAGGAGAAGGCCTCGCGCCGCCTCGCCGGAACGGTACGACGCACCCGTGACTTCAAGAAGCTGAGCGGGATGTCGTGGTCTTCGCTCGCCGCCGACGGCGTACGCATGAAGCGCGCCGGGGACAAGACCTGGTCGCAGACGATGCTCGCCGCCAACACCCCGATGCTGCTCAAGGCCGGCCTCGTCGAGGGCGACACCCACGCCGGCATGCTCGCCTCGGGGCAGGTCGTCGGCGTCATCGACGACCTGCCCAGCTGCGAGGTGCTCATCGACCGGGTCGTCACCGGCGCCGTCGAGCAGTTGAGACGGACGGCGTCGTACCTGGTCTGAGACCACCCCGCCCAAGTCGGGCAATTGCGGGGTTGTGACATGCATCCGGCTGGATCGGTCGTCACAACTCGACAATTGCCCGGAAGGAGCGGGCTAGGTGTGGCCAGGTTCAATGCACTCAGAGGCGCTCGATGATCGTCACGTTGGCCTGACCGCCGCCCTCGCACATCGTCTGCAGGCCGTAGCGGCCGCCGGTGCGCTCGAGTTCGTGGAGCAGCGTGGTCATCAGGCGTACGCCGGTGGCGCCGATCGGGTGACCGAGGGCGATGCCGCCGCCGTTGACGTTGACCTTCTCGTGCGGCGCCCCGGTCTCCTTCATCCACGCCAGCACGACGGAGGCGAACGCCTCGTTGCACTCGAAGAGGTCCATGTCGTCGACGGTGAGACCGGATCGAGCGAACGCGTTCTGTGTCGCCGCGATCGGACCCGTCAGCATCCAGACCGGGTCGGCGCCGTAGACCGACAGGTGGTGGATACGCGCCCGGGGGGTGAGGTTGTGCTCCTTGACCGCCCGCTCGGAGGCGATCAGCATCGCGCCCGCACCGTCACTGATCTGGGAGGCGACGGCGGCGGTGATCCGGCCACCCTCCTCGAGCGGCTGCAGGCCGGCCATCTTCTCCAGGGTGGTGTCGCGGCGCGGGCCCTCGTCGTGGCTGAGCCCGGCCAGCGGCGCGATCTCGCGGTCGAAGCGACCCTCGTCGGTCGCCGCTGCCGCGCGCTGGTGCGACGTCAGCGCGAACTGCTCCATCTCCTCGCGCGAGAGGTCCCACTTCTCCGCGATCATCTGCGCGGAGCGGAACTGCGAGACCTCCTGGTCGCCGTAGCGCGCGTTCCATCCGGGCGATTCGGCGAAGGGCGTGGTGAAGCCGTACTGCTGGCCGACGATCATCGCCGACGAGATCGGGATCGCGGACATGTTCTGCACACCGCCCGCGACGACGAGGTCCTGGGTGCCGGACATGACGCCCTGCGCGGCGAAGTGCACCGCCTGCTGGCTGGAGCCGCACTGCCGGTCGATCGTCACGCCGGGCACGTGGTCGGGCATCCCGGCAACCAGCCAAGCCGTACGCGCGATGTCACCGGCCTGGGAGCCGATCGTGTCGCAGCAGCCGTAGATGACGTCGTCGACCAGGGCCGGGTCGACGCCGCTGCGCTCGATGAGCGCCTTGATCGGGTGCGCACCGAGGTCGGCGGAGTGCACGCCGGCGAGCGAGCCGCCACGGCGGCCGACGGGCGTACGGACGGCGTCGACGATGAATGCTTCAGGCACGACTGGGGCTCCTTCGGATCAGGGGTGCTGGCTGCTGACGGCGAGGACCTCGCCGGTCATGTAGGACGAGTAGTCGCTGGCGAGGAAGACCATCACGTTGGCGATCTCCCACGGGGCGGCGGCGCGGCCGAAGGCCTCCTTGCCCTTGAGCTCGACGAGCAGCTCGGGCGAGGTGACCTTCTCGAGGAACGGGTGCATCGCCAGCGACGGCGAGACCGCGTTGACGCGGATGCCGTACTGCGCGAGGTCGGCGGCGGCGGATCGGGTCAGTGCCTTCACGCCGGCCTTGGCGGCGGCGTAGTGGGCCTGGCCCTCCTGGAAGCGCCAGCCGATGACCGACGAGTTGTTGACGATGACGCCCTTCTTACCCGCCGCGACGAAGCGTTTGCCGGCCTCGCGGATGCAGCGCATCGTGCCGGTCAGGGTGATGTCGAGGACGAGGTTCCAGGTGTCGTCGGGCATCTCGAGGATGTCGTTGGTGCCGCCGAGGCCGGCATTGTTGATCATCACGTCGACGCCGCCGAAGGGCTCGGCCGCGTCGAGCAGCGCCGCCACATCGTCGTCCTTCGTCACGTTGCACACGATCGAGGCGACCCGGTCGGCGCCGAACTCCGCAGCCAGGCTCTCGTGCGCCTCCGCGAGCCGGCGCTCGTGGGTGTCGGAGATGACGACCGCTTTGCAGTTCTCCTCGAGCACCTTGCGGGCGACCGCGGCGCCGATGCCGGCACCGGCGGCGGCGGTGATCACGACGACGCGGCCCTCGAGGAGGTCGTGGCCGGGGACGTAGTCGGGCGTCGGCTGTTCTTGTTTCACGCGGGTCGCGGCTCCTTCGGGAGGCCGAGCACGCGCTCGGCGATGATGTTGCGCTGGATCTCGTTGGAGCCGCCGTAGATGGTGTCGGCCCTGCTGAAGAGGAAGTACGCCTGCTGCTCGTCGAGGTCGTACGGCTCTCCGGCGACGGTGAGCGCCTCGCCGCCACGTACGGCCATCGCGAGCTCGCCGAGGTCGCGGTGCCAGTTGGCCCACAGCAGCTTCGAGACCGAGGCCTCGGGCCCCTGCGAGCCGGAGTCGTACGCGCTCAGGGTGCGCAACGCGTGCGTACGCAACACCTCCAGGCCCACCGCTGCCTGCGCGATCCGGTCCCGGAGAACGGGATCGTCGTAGCTGCCGTTGGCCTTCGCAGTGGCGATGACCCCGTCGAGCTCGCGGGCGAAACCGACCTGCTGGCCGATCGTGGAGACGCCGCGCTCGAAGCCGAGGGTCGCCATCGCGACCCGCCAGCCGTCGCCGGGCTGCCCGACGACCAGCGACGCCTCGGTGCGGGCGCCGTCGAAGAAGACCTCGTTGAATTCGACGGTGTTGGTCAGCTGCAGGATCGGCCGGACCTCGACCCCGCGCTGGTCCATGGGCACCAACAGATAGGACAGCCCTGCGTGCCTTCGCGACCCCGGCTCGCTGCGGACCACCGCGAAGCACCACTGCGCATGCTGGGCCAGCGAGGTCCAGATCTTCTGCCCGTCGATGATCCACTCGTCGCCCTCGAGCCGGGCACGGGTGCGTACGCCGGCGAGGTCGGAGCCGGCGTCCGGCTCGGAATAGCCCTGGCACCACAGCTCGGTGACCGCGACGATGCCGGGCAGGAAGCGCTGCTTCTGTTCCTCGGTGCCCAGGGCGATCAGCGTCGGGCCGAGCAACTCCTCGCCGAGGTGGTTGACGCGGGCGGGAGCGTTCGCCTTGGCGTACTCCTCGTGGAAGATCACCTGCTGGAAGAGGCTGAGCCCGCGGCCGCCGTACTCGACCGGCCAGCCGAGGCAGGTCCAGCCGTGCTGGGCGAGGTACTGGTTCCACGCCTGGCGCTCCTCGTGCGCCTCGTGCTCGCGGCCCGAACCGCCCAGGCCCTTCAGCGCCGCGAACTCACCCACGAGGTGGTCGCCGAGCCACGCGCGCACCTCTGCCCGGAACGCTTCGTCCTCAAGCGTGTAGCGCAGGTCCACGCGGCTCTCCTCAGTCGGTCCTGGCGGGTCGGGCCAAGGTTACCAAACCAAGCACTTGTTTGGTAGCGTGACCACCGCGACCATCGAGGAGGACCAGCCCCGTGACACCCGAGTTCACCGACGCAGAGGATGCCTTCCGCGCCGAGGCGCGCGCCTGGCTGCGCAAGCACAACCCCGGCCGGCTGCCCTCGATGGACACCCCGGAGGGTGCGCGCCTGCACCGCGAGTGGGAGGCCGAGCTCGCCGCCGGCGGCTGGTCGGTGGTCTCGTGGCCCAAGGAGTACGGCGGCCGTGACGCCGGTCTGACCGAGTGGGTGATCTTCGAGGAGGAGTACTACCTCTCCGGAGCACCGACCCGGATCGCGCAGAACGGCATCTCCCTGCTGGCGCCGATCCTCTTCGGGCACGGCACCCAGGACCAGTTGGACCGCTACCTCAAGGCGATGACCGACGGCTCGCTGATCTGGGCGCAGTGCTGGTCCGAGCCCGAGGCCGGCTCCGACCTCGCCGGCATCAGGAGCACGGCCACGCGCGACGACGCCCGTGGAGGGTGGGTGCTGAACGGTCAGAAGATCTGGAGCTCGCGGGCCCCCTTCGCCGACCGCGGCTTCGGGCTGTTCCGCAGTGACCCGGAGGCGGAGCGACACAGCGGCCTGACGTACTTCCTCTTCCCGCTGGACGCCGAGGGCATCACCGTCCGACCGATCGCCCAGCTCGACGGCGACCCGAGCTTCGCGGAGATCTTCTTCGACGACGTCTTCGTACCCGACGCCGACGTGCTCGGCGGTGTCGGCGAGGGCTGGCGGGTCGCGATGAGTACGGCCGGCAACGAACGCGGGCTGTCGCTGCGCTCCCCCGGCCGGTTCATCGCCGCCACCGAGCGACTGCTCGACCTGTGGGCCGACCGCGGCGCCGACGCCCCGCACCTGCGCGACCAGGTCGTCGACGCCTGGATCGCCGCCGAGGCGTACCGCCTCTACACCTGGGACACCGTCACCTCGGTCCAGGACGGCGGCGACGTCGGCGCGGCCGGCAGCATCAACAAGCTCTTCTGGAGCACCCTCGACGTCGCGATCCACGAGACCGGCCTCGAGCTCCTCGGGGCCGAGCAGGAGCTGTCGAGTCGCTGGGTCGACGACTACCTGTTCGCGCTCGGCGGCCCGATCTACGCCGGCACGAACCAGATCCAGCGCAACATCGTCGCCGAGCGCATCCTCGGCCTGCCCAGGGGAAAGTGAGTAGGACATGCACTTCGGACTCACCTCTGAGCAGCGCGACTTCGCCGACGCCCTGGACGGCCTGCTGACCTCCGCCGACGCCGTCGCGGCCAACCGCCGTTGGGCCGCCGGCGACCACGGGCCGGGTCTCGACCTCTGGGGCCGACTCGCCGAGCTCGGCGTCATGGCGCTGACGGTCCCCGAGGAGCACGGCGGCTTCGGCAGCACGCCCACCGATCTGGTCGTCGCCTTCGACCGACTCGGCTACCACGGCGCTCCCGGACCGCTGCTCGAGTCGGTCGCACTCGCACCGACCGTGCTGGCCGGCACCGACCTGCTCCCCGGGCTCGCCGAGGGCACTGTGCGCGCGACCTTCGCGGTCCCCGGCGTCGCCCCGTACGCCCTCGACGCGGACGCCGCCACCGACGTCTTCGTGCTCGACGGCGACTCAGTCGCCCGCGCCACCCTCGGGGACGCGCTCACCTCCGTTGACCCGAGTCGGCACCTCTTCGCGGTCACGTCCGGTGGGGCCGTCGCCACGATCGACTCGGCCACGCGGGAGCGTGCCCTCGACCTGGCCAGCCTCGCCTGCGCGGCCACGCTGGTCGGCGCCGGTCGGCGGATGCTCGACGAGACGGTGACCTACCTCGGACAACGACGCCAGTTCGGCCGCGTGATCGGCGAGTACCAGTCGCTCAAGCACCTGGCCGCCGACGTACGCGTCGCCCTCGACTTCGCCCAACCGCTGTTGCTGGGCGCGGCCAACGAGTTGCTGACCGCCTCCCCCGACGCCGGTCGCGCGGTGTCCGCCGCCAAGGTCGCTGCGACCGACGCCGCACTGCTCGCAGCCCGCAACGGCCTGCAACTGCACGGCGCGATCGGCTACACCCTCGAATGCGACCTGAGCGTCTGGTTCCTGAAGGTGCGCGCGCTCGCGGGATGCTGGGGTACGCCCGCCGCGCACCGCGCCCGGGTGCTCGAGAGCCTGACGGGGAGCCGCTGATGCACTTCGCGTTGACCGAGGAGCAGGCCGAGCTCGCCTCGGCCGTCCGAGGCCTCGTCGCCCGCCGCGCCGGCAGCACCGACCTGCGGGCCGCGATCGACTCCGACGATGGTTACGACCGGACGCTGTGGGCCGACCTGTGCCAGCAGATCGGGGTCGCCGCGCTCGCCATCCCCGAGGAGTTCGGCGGCGCGGGCTTCACGCTGTTCGAGACCCACGTCGTCCTCGAGGCGCTCGGCGCCTCGTTGACGCCCACTCCTCTGCTCGGCTCCGGAGTGCTCGCCGCCCAGGTGCTTCTCGCGGCCGGTGGCGACGCTGCCGCGGAACTGCTCCCGCTGATCGCCGAGGGCGAGGTCGTGGCCCTCGCCTGGGCGGACGCGGCCGGCCGGCACCGCACCGACGGGTCCGACGTGACCGCCGACGGCGACCGTCTGACCGGCGTCGCCAGCCTCGTCCTGCACGGTGCCGATGCCACACACCTCCTCGTCGTGGCCGACCTCGACGGTTCCCCCGCTCTCTTCTCGGTGACACCCGATGCAGACGGCCTCACCCGGACCCGTACGACCGGGGTCGACCAGACCCTGGCGTTCGCCCGCATCGAGCTCACCGACACTCCGGCGACGGTGTTGGCCACCGACTTCGGCGACGCGCTCGTACGTCTGCACGCGATCGCCGCCATCGCCATCTCGGCGCTCCAGGTCGGTGGCGCCCAGGCCTGCCTGGACCGCACCGTGGCGTACCTCACGGAGCGCGACCAGTTCGAGCGGCCACTCGGCTCCTTCCAGGCGCTCAAGCACCGCGCCGCCGACATGCTCGTGCAGGTCGAGACCGCACGGTCGATGTCCTGGGCGGCCGGTTTCGCGTCGGGCTCGGACGAGAGCACCCCCGAACTCGTACGCCAGGCGGCGCTCGCGAAGTCGTGGTGCAGCGAGGCGTTCGAGACGGTCGCCGGCGAGATGATCCAGCTGCACGGCGGCATCGCGATCACCTGGGAGCACGACGCGCACCTCTACTTCAAGCGCGCCCACGCGCTGGGCCAGCTCTTCGGCCGCCCCCACGAGCACCGCGCCGCCCTGCTCCCCTGACTCCCCCGGAAGCGGGCAATTGTCGAGTTGTGACGGTCTGCGCCGCAAAAGGGTCGTCACAACCCAGCAATTGCCCGGAATACGAGGGGTACGGAGCTGACCGAGATCCTCAGGCGAGGATGCCGCCGTAGAGCATGGAGAGGTACTGGCCGGCGAGCACGTCGTGCTTGAGCTTGCCGCGGGGGTTGTACCACCGCACCGAGGACCACACGGTGTCGCGGATGAAGCGGTAGGCGATGCCGGGCTCGAGGTCGCCGCGGAAGTCGCCGGCTTCACAGCCGGCCCGGAGCACGCCGATCCAGAGCCGCTCGTTCTCCCGCGACGTCTTCTCGACGAAGTCGAAGCCGCCGAGCTTGTCGAAGACGGCCGCCTCGTTCTGATAGAGCGCGACCTCGTGCGGGCGCTCATGGATCGTCTCGAACGCGTTGTGCACCAACTCGTCGAGCGTCTCCCGCGCGGGCGCACCCTTGGCGACGATCTCGGAGAAGCCACGGGCGAGGTCGCCCATGAACTCCTTGAGGATCTCGCGCAGCATCGTCTCCTTGGAGTCGAAGTGGTGGTAGAGGCTGCCGGAGAGGATGCCGGCCTCGTCGGCGATGTCGCGCACAGTCGTCTGGGAGTAGCCGTTGGTCGCGAAGAGTCGCGCCGCGATGCCGAGCAACTCGTCGCGACGGGTGCCACCGTTCGCGGCGGTCGTACGCTGCTTCGTGCGCGGGGGCATCACAGGTCCCCTTCCTGCTCGACGCCGGGATCGGCTCCCGAGCGATAGACTAACCTAACAAGCACTTGGTTTGTAGGCGACAAGGAGCTCCGCGTGTCCGCACCCCAGACGATGCCCGCCCTCCTCGACGACGTCACGGCCCGGTTCGGCGACCGGCCGGCCGTCGTCACCGGCGACGTCACGATGACCTGGAACGACGTACGCACGCAGGCACACGCCGTCGCCCGCGCGCTGGTCGCGTCCGGTGTCGGACCGGGTGATCGCGTGAGCGTGTGGATGCCGAACCGTCCGCAGTTCGTGCCGACCATGCTCGGCATCGAGATCATCGGCGCCGCGATGGTGCCGATCAACACGCGTTACCGCGGCGAGGAGGCCCGGGTCATCCTGAGCCGCTCGGGCGCCTCGGCGCTCGTGGTCTGCAACGGCTTCCTCGACACCGACTACCTCGCCCTGCTCGACGAGGCCGTCGGGCGCGACGGCACCGGCCTGCCCCGCCTGCACACGATCGTCGACATCGGCACCGGCGCCGAGCACGCTCTGACATGGGACGACTTCCTCGCCCGCGCCGATCAGGTAACCGCTGCCCAATTGGCCGAACTCAGCGGCCGGGTCACCCCCGACACCATCGCCGACATCATGTACACCTCCGGCACGACCGGGGTCCCCAAGGGCGTGATGAGCGCCCACTCCCAGACGATCGGCGTCGCCGACGTGTGGGCAACCGGCGCCTCCCTCACCGAGGACGATCGCTACGCGATCGTGAACCCGTTCTTCCACACCTTCGGATACAAGGCCGGCGTGGTCGCCTGCATGACCGCGGGTACCACGATCTACCCCGTCGAGACCTTCGATGCCGAAGGGCTGATGCAGCTCATCCAGGACGCACGCATCACCGTCATCCCCGGCGCCCCGACGATCTTCACCACGCTGATCAACCATCCGCGGCGTACGGATTTCGACCTGTCCTCGCTGCGGTTCTCCATCGCGGGCGCTGCGACCGTGCCCGAACGCCTCTTCGCCGACATGCTCGAGGTGCTCGGCTTCGAGCAGGTCGCCCAGGCGTACGGGCTCACCGAGTGCGTCGTCGCCACCCAGTCCCGCCCGCACGAGGATCCACTCCACGTCGCGCAGACGACCGGGCCGGCCGTCCCCGGGCTGGAGATCCGCGTCGTCGACGGCGAGGGCAAGGACGTCGCGACCGGTGACGACGGCGAGATCTGGATCCGCGGCCCGTGGGTGATGCGCGGCTACTTCGAGGACCCCGAGGCCACTGCCGCCGCGATCGACGCCGACGGCTGGCTGCACACCGGCGACGTCGGCCGGCTCGACGAGCACGGCTGCGTGAAGATCACCGACCGGATCAAGGACATGTTCACCGTCGGCGGCTTCAACGTCTATCCCGCCGAGGTCGAGAACGCCCTCAGTGCGCACCCGGATGTCGTCGAGTCGGCGGTGATCGGGATCGATGACGAGCGGATGGGCTCGGTCGGCAGGGCGTAC
>DASVMH010000111.1:0-4991 GCA_036384455.1 Marmoricola sp.
CTACATCGTGGCGATGCTGTTCATCGTCTTCGACATCGAGATCGTCTTCCTCTACCCGATCGCGGTCGCCTTCGACCAGATGGCGGTCTTCGGGTTCGTCGAGATGGTCCTGTTCATCGTCCCCGTCTTCATCGCCTACATCTACGTATGGCGCCGCGGCGGCCTCGACTGGGATTGAGCGAGTAATGGGAATTGAAGAGAAGCTCCCCTCCGGCGTCCTGCTGACCACCGTCGAGGGCGTTGCGGGCTACATGCGCAAGGCGTCGTTCTGGCCGGCGACCTTCGGCCTGGCCTGCTGCGCGATCGAGATGATGACCTCCGGTGGTCCGCGCTACGACCTCGCCCGCTTCGGCATGGAAGTCTTCCGCGCCAGCCCGCGCCAGGCCGACCTGATGATCGTCGCGGGCCGGGTCAGCCAGAAGATGGCCCCGGTGCTGCGCCAGATCTACGACCAGATGCCCGACCCGAAGTGGGTGCTGGCCATGGGCGTGTGCGCGAGCTCGGGGGGCATGTTCAACAACTACGCCGTCGTCCAGGGTGTCGACCATGTCGTGCCCGTCGACATGTACCTCCCCGGTTGCCCGCCCCGCCCGGAGATGCTCATCGACGCGATCCTCAAGCTGCACGACGAGATCCAGCACAGCAAGCTCGGCAGCAACCGCCTCGCCGAGATCCAGGAGCAGGAGTCGACGGCGCTCAACGCGCTGCCCACCTCGCACCAGATCGGACTCATGCGTTGAGCGACGACATCACCCCCGAGGCCTCGGAGAACGCCACCGAACGCGCGCTCGACAAGGAGCCGGCCGCTGGCGGCGAGGTCGTCGGCGAGCGCCACGGGATGTTCGGCGTGCGCGGCACCGGTGACACCAGTGGGTACGGCGGTCTCAACCGCACCGTCACCATGCCGGGTCCCAGCCAGCCGCCGTACGGCGAATGGCGCGACACCGTCGCCACCGCGCTCGTCGCGGCCGCGCGCGACGCCGGCATCGAGGACCCGTTCGAGAAGGTCGTCGTGCATCGCGGCGAGATCACCTTCTTCGTCGCCCGGGAGAACCTCCAGACGATGGTGAAGCTCCTGCGCGACAAGGAGGAGCTGCGCTTCGAGATGTGCAGCGGCGTCAGCGGCGTGCACTACCCCGACGACACCGGCCGCGAGTTGCACGCGATCTATCACCTGCTCTCGATCACCCACAACCGCCGGATCCGCCTCGAGGTCACCTGCCCCGACGCCGACCCGCACATCCCCAGCGTGTGCGCGACCTACCCGACCGCCGACTGGCACGAGCGCGAGACGTACGACTTCTTCGGGATCGTCTTCGACGACCACCCGGCGTTGACCCGCATCGAGATGCCCGACGACTGGCCGGGCCACCCGCAGCGCAAGGACTATCCGCTGGGCGGCATCCCCGTGGAGTACAAGGGTGGCACCGTTCCTCCGGCCGATGAGAGGAGGGCGTACAACTGATGAGCACCGACACCGACGAGGCCACGCAGGACGCGTACGCACCGCACACCGAGACCACCGAGGGGCGGGTCTTCACCGTCACCGGTCAGGACTGGGACACCGTCGTCGCGGGCATCTCCGACGCGGACCACGACAACAAGGTCGTGGTCAACATGGGTCCGCAGCACCCGTCCACCCACGGCGTGCTCCGGCTGATCCTCGAGCTCGAGGGCGAGACGGTCACCGAGGCCCGTTGTGGCATCGGCTACCTGCACACCGGCATCGAGAAGAACATGGAGTTCCGCTCGTGGGTGCAGGGCGTCACGTTCTGTACGCGCATGGACTACCTCAGCCCGCTGTTCAACGAGGCGGCCTACTGCCTCAGCGTCGAGCGACTGCTCGACATCGAGGACGACATCCCCGAGAAGGCCCAGGTCATGCGGGTCCTGCTCATGGAGCTCAACCGCATCTCCAGCCACCTGGTCTGCATCGCCACCGGCGGCATGGAGATCGGCGCGCTGACCGTGATGACGATCGGGTTCCGTGAGCGCGAGCTCGTCCTCGACCTCTTCGAGTTGATCACCGGCCTGCGGATGAACCACGCGTTCATCCGGCCCGGCGGCGTCGCCCAGGACCTGCCCGCCGGTGCCCTGGACAAGATCCGCGACTTCGTCGCGCTGATGCGCAAGCGGCTGCCGGAGTACGCCGATCTGTGCAACGCCAACCCGATCTTCAAGGCGCGCCTGGTCGACGTCGGCCACCTCGACCTCTCCGGCTGCATGGCGCTCGGCCTGACCGGGCCGATCCTGCGCTCGACCGGTTATCCCTGGGACCTGCGCAAGTCGCAGCCCTACTGCGGCTACGAGGACTACGACTTCGACGTGGTCACCTGGGACACCCCCGACGCGTACGGCCGCTTCCGGATCCGGCTCGAGGAGATGTGGGAGTCCCTCAAGATCGTCGAGCAGTGCGTCGCCCGGCTCGCCGGTCTCGAAGGTGCGCCCGTGATGGTCGCGGACAAGAAGATCGCCTGGCCAAGCCAGCTCGCGATCGGCGCCGACGGCATGGGCAACAGCCTCGACCACATCCGGCACATCATGGGTGAGTCGATGGAGGCGCTGATCCACCACTTCAAACTGGTGACCGAGGGCTTCCGGGTCCCGCCCGGTCAGGCGTACGTGCCGATCGAGTCGCCCCGCGGCGAGCTCGGGGCGCACGTCGTCTCCGACGGCGGCACCCGCCCGTACCGCGTGCACTTCCGCGATCCGTCGTTCACCAACCTGCAGGCCACCAGCGTGATGAGCGAGGGCGGCATGGTCGCCGACGTGATCGTCGCGATCGCCAGCATCGATCCGGTCATGGGAGGTGTGGACCGCTGATGGGTCTGGACCAGAAGACGCTCGACGAGCTTCACGAGATCGCCGGCCGCTACCCGGAGGCTCGCTCCGGGCTGCTCCCGATGCTGCACCTCGTGCAGTCGACGGAGGGCCGGGTGACCGGCGAGGGGATCGAGGCGTGCGCCGAGATCCTCGGCATCAGCGCGGCCGAGGTCAGCGGGGTCGCGACGTTCTACACGATGTACAAGCGCCGCCCGGTCGGTGACTACCACGTCGGGGTGTGCACCAACACGCTGTGCGCGGTGATGGGGGGCGACGAGATCTTCTCGTGTCTCAAGGAGCACCTCGACGTCGGCAACGACGAGACCACCCCTGAAAGCGCTGCTGGGAAGTCGATCACCCTTGAGCACATCGAGTGCAACGCGGCCTGCGACTACGCGCCGGTGATGATGGTCAATTGGGAGTTCATGGACAACCAGACCCCGGCGTCGGCCACGCAGTTGGTCGACGATCTGCTTGCCGGCAAGGAGGTCACCTCGACCCGCGGCCCGCGGATCGTGACCTGGCGCGAGGCCGAGCGGGTGCTCGCCGGCTTCCCCGACGATCTCGCCGACGAGGGGCCGAGTGCCGGAGCGGCCTCCCTCCTCGGGCTGGAGATCGCCCGCGAGAAGGGCTGGAAGGCTCCGGTCGCCGGGGCCACCCCGGCCGTCGAGCAGTCGTCGGACACGAAGGGGGACGACAAGTGACCGACACCCTGACTCCCGTCCTCACCGACAACTGGGGCAGCGACCGCTCCTGGACGCTCGCTTCCTACACCGAGCGGGGCGGTTACGCCGCGCTCGACAGGGCGCTCGCGATGGAGCCCGATACGGTCATCGGCGTGGTCAAGGAGTCGAACCTCCGCGGCCGCGGCGGCGCCGGCTTCCCGACCGGCATGAAGTGGAGCTTCATCCCGCAGGACCCCAGCGCCGAGGGCGGTGACAAGCCGAAGTACCTCGTCGTCAACGCCGACGAGTCGGAGCCGGGCACCTGCAAGGACATCCCGCTGATGATGGCCAGCCCGCACACGCTGGTCGAGGGCGTGATCATCTCCTCGTTCGCGATCCGTGCCCACACCGCATTCATCTACGTCCGCGGTGAGGTGCTGCACGTGATCCGGCGGCTGCAGAACGCCGTCCGCGAGGCGTACGACGCGGGACACCTCGGCAAGAACATCCACGGCACCGGCTACGACCTCGACCTGATCGTGCACGCGGGTGCCGGCGCGTACATCTGCGGCGAGGAGACCGCGCTGCTCGACTCGCTCGAGGGCCGTCGCGGTCAGCCGCGGCTGCGGCCGCCGTTCCCGGCCGTCGCGGGCCTTTATGCCAGCCCGACCGTGGTCAACAACGCCGAGTCGATCGCGTCGGTGCCGAGCATCATCGCCAACGGTGCGGAGTGGTTCTCCTCCATGGGCACCGAGAAGTCCAAGGGCTTCGGCATCTTCAGCGTCTCCGGTCACGTCACCAACCCGGGCCAGTTCGAGGCACCCCTCGGCATCACCCTCCGCGAGCTGATCGACCTCGCCGGGGGGATGCGCAACGGCCACGAGTTGAAGTTCTGGACCCCGGGCGGCTCGTCCACGCCGATCTTCACGGACGAGCACCTCGACGTCCCCCTCGACTTCGAGTCGGTCGCGGCCGCCGGGTCGATGCTCGGCACCCGCGCGCTGCAGATCTTCGACGAGACGACCTGCGTCGTGCGCGCCGTGGACCGCTGGACCGACTTCTACAAGCACGAGTCCTGCGGCAAGTGCACCCCGTGCCGCGAGGGCACCTGGTGGCTCAAGCAGATCCTCGGGCGGCTCGAGCACGGGCAGGGGTCCGAGGAGGACCTCGAGAAGCTGCTCGACATCTGTGACAACATCCTCGGCCGGGCGTTCTGCGCCCTCGGTGACGGTGCGACCAGCCCGATCACCAGCGCGGTGAAGTACTTCCGCGCGGAGTTCGAGGCCGGTATGCACACCCCGGCCGACGTCCTGTTCCCCCCGGAGCGCAGCTCCCTGTTCGCGTACACGCCGCGTCTCCGCAAGGCGCAGCTGGCGGGAGTGCACTGATGACCGTGACCTCATCTCGTACGGATGCGGCGACGCCGCTGGTGCCGCAGGCACCGGCCGCCGTGCCGGCCGTCCCCGCGGCGACCGTGACGTTCAGCATCGACGGCATCGAGAC
>DASVMH010000112.1:0-2663 GCA_036384455.1 Marmoricola sp.
GGCGGTGCTGGCCCAGAAGACGCTGAAGGTGATGAAGCTGGTGGCGGCGGACGCGAAGATCGCCCCGGGCCCGAACTTCCACACCTACATCAACATCAATAACTGGCTGTGGGTCCCTCCGGGCCAGTGGCACACATTGACGGTGTCGGCGGCTGCTGGGCCTACGAGGGTGACAGTCACCGCAGCGCCGGTTCGGGTGGACTGGAACATGGGCGACGGTGAGACCAAGCAGTGCACCGATGCCGGTCGGGTCTCGGAGCCGGGGATGACCGACGCGGCGACGACGACCTGCAGTTACGCCTACAAGTCGCTGACGAACCCTGCGGGCGACAAGCACACGGTCTCCGCGCAGCTGGTGTACGCGGTCACGTGGACGTGCACGGGCACCTGCCTGACTCCGTCAGGAGATCTCGGTGATGTCACGGCTCCGGCAGGCCAGACGACGACTATTGAGGTGCGACAGCGCCAGACGGTGGTGACCCATTGAGTACGACGACCAACCAGCGTTCGTTCGGCGGCCAGCACGGCCTCGACCTGCGCTCGACGTTCGGCCAGGTGACTCAGAAGGCCCCGCGCCGCCTGGGGTCGTGGGCCGCGGCGATCTTGTTCGTGGTTCTGGTGGTGATCGGCCTGCTGGCGTTGTTTCAAGCCCAGGGCAACCGCACCGAGGTTCTCGCGGTCACGAACCCGGTTGCTGCCGGGCAGGTGATCAAGGAGAGCGACGTCCACGCGATCCAGGTGGCCGGCGTGCCGCAGGCGATCGCCGCGTCTGACATCTCCACGGTCGTCGGCAAGCGCGCTTCGAGCGGCCTGGTTGAGGGTCAGATCCTCACGCCGGCCGCGGTGAGTGGTGACTTGGTCCCGGCCGACGGTGAGCGTTTGGTGGCGCTCCAGCTTCCGCCGGGCCGTGTGCCGGGTGGGCTGGCTCCCGGTGACGTGGTGAGCGTGCTGGCTGCGCCCGCGGATGGTACGGCCGCTACGTCGAGTCAGCTGCAGGACCCGCAGTCACTCGCCGACGGTGCGCGGGTCCAGGACGTCGGGTCGACGCCGGATGGCAACAAGGTCGTGACGGTGCTGGTGAAGGACTCGGTCGCTGAGTCGATCGCGGCGTACTCCGCGGCGGGTCAGGTCACGATCGTCCAGGCTCCGGCGTCTGCGGCCAAGGAGTGATGGGCCGTGTTGTTCGCCGTCTGCTGTGACCGGGGCGCACCTGGTGCGTCGACGATCGCTCGGGTGCTGGCCTCGGCACGAGGGCTGCCCGCTGTTGTGGTGGGTGCCGACCCGTACGGCGACGACATGGCTCGACGGTTACGCCCGGACGGGAATCTCCCGCTGCCGGAGAGGCCGACCGTGCTCGGGATCGGCGCCGGGCAGTCATCGGCCGCCGAGACGGCTGCCAAAGTCTCCCGGCTCCCCGCGACTGCCGGCCAGGTGCATGGCCCTAGGTACGACGAGCTGTGGCGCGAGGGCTCGCATGAGCTCTCACCGCTTGTGCGCGTCGTGCCGGGCTTCATGACACCTGAGGCGGGGACCTCTACTGCCTGGCGGGTGCTCGCCGACGCGTTGCAGGCACAGAGCACGGCGGTGTTCGCGGACCTGGGCCGGATCCACAACGGCTCCCCGTCGATGCCGATCGTGACCGCAGCTGACGCGATCATCCCGGTCTGCCGCGGTGACGAGATCTCAGTCGGCACGATGAAGGATCGCCTTGAGCTGCTCGTCGACGAGTTCACCGATCGCAACCAGCGGCCCCCGGTCGTGGTGCCGGTCGTCATCGCCAACCGCCGACACGGCGACCAGATCGCCCAGATGGTCGCCGAGTACCTTGCCGATTCCTCGGCCGGCGCCACCGTGCGCGGGGTCGCGTGGGTGGCGTGGGATCCGGCAGGCGTGGCCTCGCTCGATGACGGCGCCGACCCGTGGACGAGTTCGCTGCGCAAGTCGCCGCTGATGAGGTCGGCAGTCAAGGCGATGTGGCGTCTCGGGATCGCGACCGGACTGGATCACGCGGAGCCGAACGTGAAGGTCAGGCGGTCCGTAGCCAACGGCGAGCACGCGGCACACCACGCGATCGCACCCGAGCAGCAGACTCAGGCGCCGGCGCAGACTTCGCTGCAGTTTCCGCCCCCTCCGGTTGCGTCGAACGCGGTGTCGCAGTTGGAGATGCCGCGTCATGTCGCCCCGGGTGATCCGGGTCGGCGGCAGAGTGCGCCGATGGGGGAGGAGCAGTGATGGAGCCGAGGCCTCGGGGCCGGGACCACACCCTGCTGCGCGAACTGCAGGTGCGGGTCGGAGATCGGCTCGAGAAGGAGATCACTGGGCGGGCTCGTAACGGCAAGCCGCGGATGTCGCCGGAGGACGAGGAGGTCATGAAGGCCGAGCTCGCGCGGCAGGTTGTGACCGAGCATGTGCGAGAGGTTGCTGAGGACCTCCACGGGACGATGCGGTGGGAGGACGCCGAGGACCTCATCGACGCTCTGAAGAGCCTGCTCTACGGCGCCGGCTCCCTCGACGCGCTGCTGCGCGAAGAGCGCATCGAGGAGATCGTCATGAACTCCTGGGACAAGGTCTTCTGCTACTACATCGATGGCACCAAGGCCCGGGTCGCACCCGTGTATGCCTCGAACGAGGAGATGATCGAGGCGATCCAGACCCTCGCCGCC
>DASVMH010000113.1:0-3999 GCA_036384455.1 Marmoricola sp.
GGCCAACGCCTCCAAGGCCTCCCGCAAGGACGCCCGTGACGCGGTGAAGGCCGCGCGAGCGGCATTCGGCGGCTGGTCCGGGCGGACCGCCTTCAACCGCGGCCAGGTGCTCTACCGCGTCGCGGAGATGATCGAGGGACGCCGCGAGCAGTTCGAGTCCGAACTGCGCACGGCCGAGGGGCTCACCGCCGCCAAGGCGCGCACATACGTCGACGCCGCCGTCGACCGCGTGGTCTGGTACGCCGGGTGGACCGACAAGATCACCCAGGTCGTCGGCAACGCCAACCCGGTCGCGGGACCGTACTTCAACCACTCCGCACCCGAGCCGACCGGCATCGTCGCGATCGTGGCCCCGAAGGGTCCGCTCCTGGGTCTCGTCTCCGTGATCGCGCCCGTGATCGCCACCGGCAACACCTGCGTCGTGATCGCCAGCGAGCCCTATCCCCTCACCGCGATCACCCTCGGCGAGGTGCTGGCCACCAGCGATCTGCCCGGCGGTGTGGTCAACGTGCTGACCGGCAACGTCGCCGAGATCGCGCCCTGGCTGGCGACCCACCAGGACGTCAACGGCATCGATCTGTCCGGCGTCGCCGACGCCGACCTGGCCCGCGACCTCGAGGCCGACGCCGCAGGCACCCTCAAACGCGTCCGCCGTCCCGGCGTCGAGGATCTGCTCGCCGAGCCGCCGCTGTCGCGGATGACGAAGTTCCTCGAGATCAAGACCGTGTGGCACCCGATGGGTCGCTGAGCTGTCCCATCCGGTTCGGGCCCTATCGCTGCACGCTGTGCGAATATCCCCATTCGGTCCCGAGCGATCGCAATGAGGTGCAGACTGCGCAGTAGGTTCGCAGTCGGCTCAGGGAGGGCTGGCGCGGAGCACGCTCCGCGGGGAGCGGCAGGGGGCGGGGCATGGTGATCTCGAGACGAATGAGCTCGCTGATATCGCCGGCTTTCAGCCGCGGAATAGCGCGATTCGGACTCATGCTGCTTGCTCTAGCAGTGCCACTCGGGATCTATGAGGTCTGGACCCAACGGTGGACTTCCCTCCTCGCACTGATCGCCGGCACGAGCCTGGTGTCGTTCGGATCTGCGATCAGCTTCTTCAACGCGCGATGCGCCGAGCGACCGCTAGTTGGATCGAAGGACATGCGGATAGCTGTCGCGTGGGCGTTCTACGCTGCGGGGATCTTCATGGCGCTCACCGCGCTGGCGTCGGGATCGACGGGGTGAGCCGGAAACCGGTTGCCGAACACCGGCGCCCCGTCATGTCCAAGGTGATCGGAGCCAGCATGCTCGGCATCGATCTTGTCGCGGTCGACATGATCCTCCTTGCGCCCGCGGTCGGCACTCGAGTATTCGGACTCGTGCTCGCTGTTCCGACGACCATATCCACGTATCGCGCGTTCCGTATGGCGAGGATCGCGCTCTACGACGACCACTTCGTCCTGCGCACCTTCTGGCGGACCCACCAGATCCAGTGGAAGGACGTCAACAGATTCGAGACGTGGGCGACTCCCAGCGGATACGGCGGGAAGGGCTACTCGATCCGCGCTGTCCTGAAATCGGGCCGCGTGATCAAGTTCGCCGAGTTCTGGACTCCAAACAAGGGCAGCAGGCACTTCCCCGATTGCGCGGCGATAGTCAGCGAACTCGAAACCTTCCGGAAGACGGTGGATCGACGCGACGTTGGTCGTTGACGGGTGGCATCCGTGGCACACCCGACGGGTCGCTGAGAGCCACCACGATTCGGGCCGAAACCGACCTGGCTGGTATCGTAAGCGTGCTGTCGGCACTCCCAATCCGGCCGACACACTCGGGAAGATAGACGACGGTGCCCATCGGCGAGCGGCACCAGCAGGGGGAAACAGCCGATGCTCGGGAAGATTCGCAAGCCTGTCGTTCTCACGACCGCTGGTGTGCTGCTGGTTGCGATCGGCGTCACCACCGCCGTCGTCGCCACGCACGACCACCACAACACGTCGCTGACCGATGCCAGCCGGGTGCTGCAGTCCGTCGATGTCACGATGGCCCCCGACGGTGACCTCACCGCGGTCAAGGACACCGTCGTGGGCACCACGTCGACCCACCACAACTTCACCAACAAGGACACCTACTCCCCGGCGAAGTCGCAAGACGCCATCCCGGTGCGGATCACCACGGCGTACCGGACCAGCAAGTCCACCGGGACCGATCTCTCCGACCTCAAGGGCTACACCGGCCCGCTGCAGCTCCAGTTCACCGTGCAGAACCTCACGGTCGCGGCCCGCAAGGTCCACTACGACGTCAACGGTCACGGCCGCAGCCGCTCGGCGCTCGTCGGGGTGCCGATGACCGTCGTCGCCGCAGCCACCCTCGACGGGGTCCGCCCGTCGGCGGTGCGCACGAAGAAGGCCGATGACTTCGCCGCCACCAACGGCGTGCTCAGCCAGGACGACAGCGGCAGGAGCCAGGTGCAGTGGGCGACCATCCTCGCGCCGCCGCAGCTCGCCGCCAGCACGACCTTCACGCTCTCGCTGGACGCCACCAAGTTCAAGGTCCCCGACTTCGACCTCAGCGTGCAGCCCGGTCTGGTCACCGACCCCTCGATCGGGGGCCTCATCGACACCGCGTTCAACCCGGCCACCTCCGGGGAGATGAGCCTCGAGCGCCGCACGGTCAACCTGATCGGCCAGGTCAACACGGTGCTCGGTCGCGCCGGCAAGACCATCTCGAAGGTGCGCAGCCAGCTCAACGCGTCATCGAACGAACTCGGCACCCAGACCGTCGCCGACCTCAAGGACAGCACCCAGGGCGTCGCCGCCTCGGTCAAGGACCTCGACTCCTCGATCACCTCGCTGGGCGGCAGCCTCAAGTCCTCGCTGACCGGCACCCGGTCGCAGACGCTCACCGAGCTCCAAGGGCTGGTCCAATCGGTCGATTCGATGCTCGGTGACACCGCGGCCAAACCCCCGACCGTCAAGACGAGTGGATCCGGGTGTGACGTCACCGTCGGCAAGTCCAAGAGTGCTGACTCCATCTACGGATCGCTGCTGCAGGTGGTCGGTCAGCTCGATGCGTACGCCGACGCCACCGATGCGTGCAAGACCGCGATCTCCACGTCGCTGAGCACCACTCTGCGCACCGCGACGCTGACCCTGCAGGGTGCCGACGACGCCTTCAGCTCCATCAAGAGCGATCTGGACTCCTCGGCAGACTCGGTCTCCTCGGCGATCACGTCGAGCACCGGCATCGACGGCGCCATCCAGCAGGCCGACGACCTGAAGACCTATGTCAACGGATTGCTCTCGGACAACCACTTCGTCGCGGCGCTCGACGACTACGTCGCCGCGAAGAAGGCTCTGGGATATGTCGAGGACGCGGTCAACGGCATCCATGCCCAGACCCTCAACGCACACGACAATCTCGAGAAGGTGAACAGCGACCTCGCAGATGAGATCTGCAAGCTGGCCACAGCCGGCACGATCGATGCCGACACGGCGAAGACGTTGCGCTCCTACACCTCCAGCACACTGTGCGACAGCACGGCCGTGACTGCCGCCCCCGATCACCGCAGGCCACTCGCCGTACAGATCGACGGCCTCAACGATCTGGCCGCTCGCACCGACCTGAAGCCGGCCGATCCCTCGACCGGCAGTGCGCTCTACAAGGCCATCAACGGCGTGCAGAGCAAGCTCGACGAGCTCGCCGACGACCTCCCGGTCCTCACCGTGGAGGGCACCACCCTCTCCCTGGACCTGCGGACCAAGGTCAAGAACCTCGATGACGCGGTCCGCGCCGTACGCGGCTCGCTGCGGTCCACCGCGAACGACGCCAAGAAGGCACTCACCGACGCGGGGAAGACCACCGAGACCTCCGGCAACAAGGCGGTCACCGACGCGGTCGGCTCGCTCGGCGACCAGTCGAGCACGAGCACCGCGGAGCTCAACCAGATGTTCGCCCTCTCGCAGAAGGGCCTGACGGCTGCCGCCTCCCAGATCTCGACCGAGGGCGCCCACACGA
>DASVMH010000114.1:0-14425 GCA_036384455.1 Marmoricola sp.
ACAGACACGATGGACCATGCGCTGGAAGCCAGCACTCAACGCCTTCGCGGTCACCTTCGCCGACCGCATGCCCCAAGCACAGGACGCCTGAGGCACTCACCATGAAGAACGCCGTTTACACCGGATTTCTGACAGCCCCCAAAAACAGACCGCGTGACTCCACACAGCTTGACATCGAGCGCGAGACCCCAAAAGAACGACGCTCAGATGCACCGAGTCCAAGTCGGCTTTGGACTCGGTGAGTTTTTTCGTCAGAGTTTTGGGGTCTCGGCGCTCTGGGGCGTCAGAGTTTTGGGGTCTCGGCAATAGGGTGCGGGGCATGAGAGCAGTACGGGTGACCACGCTCGAGGGTCCGGCAGCAGTCCGGGTCGAGGAGATCGAGGAGCCGTCGGCGGAGGGGCCGTTCGGGCCGCAGGTGCTCATCGACGTCAAGGCGGTCGGGATCTCGTTCCCGGACCTGCTGCTCAGCAGGGGCGAGTACCAGGTGAAGCCCGACCTGCCGTTCACCCTCGGCGTCGACTTCGCGGGCACGATCAAGTCGGCACCGGACGGCTCCGGACTCGAGGTCGGGCAGCGGGTGGCGGCGTGTCTGCCGTTCGGCGGAGCGGCGGAGGTGGCTGCCGCGGGACCCGATGCGGTGTTCCCCCTTCCCGATGAGCTGAGCTTCGAGGAGGGTGCGGCACTCCCGATGAACTACCTGACCGCACAGTTCGCCCTCGACCATCGCGCTGCCCTCAAGGAGGGCGAGACCGTGCTGGTGCATGGCGCTGCCGGCGGTGTCGGCACCGCCACCATCCAGGTCGCCAAGGGCATGGGCGCCCGCGTGATCGGCGTCGTCTCCACGGAGCAGAAGGCCGAGGTGGCCAAGCGGGCCGGCGCCGACGAGGCGGTCCTGGTCGACGGATTCCTCGCGTCGGTCAAGGAACTGACCGAGGGCCGCGGTGTCGACGTGGTGATGGACGTCGTCGGTGGCGACCTGATGACCGACTCGCTGCGCTCACTTGCGGGCCTGGGCCGGCTGCTCGTCGTCGGCTTCACCCAGGGTGAGATCCCGCAGGTCAAGGTCAACCGGCTGCTGCTCAACAACATCGACGTACGCGGGGTCGGCTGGGGGGCGTACGCCATGGCACGTCCCGGCTTCATGAAGGAGCAGTGGCAGGCACTCGTGCCGATGATGAATCGCGGTGTGATCAAGCCGCCGATCGGCGCCACCTACCCGATGTCCGAGTTCGGTCGTGCGCTGCAGGAGATGGCGGATCGCAAGACCCTCGGGAAGACCGTCCTCACCTTCTGAGCTCGCAAGCTCGCTCGATAGGCTCCACGCGTGATCCTCGCTGCGCTCGTCAACGCGTTGTCGCCCACTCGGTCTCGAGCTCGCAAGCTCGCTCGGACGCTCGATAGGCTCCACGCGTGACGATTCTCGATGACGCCCGTGAGGGCATGGACGACTCCATTCGCGCGCAGGACGACCTGTTCGGCCACGTCAACGGTCACTGGCTCGACACCGCTGAGATCCCCTCGGATCGGTCCAGCTGGGGGCCGTTCGTGACACTGGCCGACGAGGCCGAGCAGCAGGTCAAGGTGATCATCGAGGAGCTCGCCGCCAACGGTGCGGCCGATCCCGATGCCCGCAAGATCGGCGACCTCTACGCGAGTTTCATGGACGAGGACGCGGTCGAGGCGTTGGGTGCCGAGCCGCTCGAGCCGATCTTCGCCGAGATCGATGCCCTGACCGACGTCGCGCAACTCGGCGCGTACCTCGGCCGTTACGAGCGTCGCGGCGGTGGCGGCGTCTTCGGGTCGTACGTCGACACCGACGACCGTGACTCCGACCGTTACCTGGTGCACATCAGCCAGGGCGGCATCGGGCTGCCCGACGAGTCCTACTACCGCGAAGACAAGTACGCCGAGATCCGCGACAAGTACGTCGACTACCTCGAGAAACTGCTCGCGCTCGCCGGTCGGCCCGAGCCCCGTCAGATCGCCGAGACGGTCCTCGCGCTGGAGACCCGACTGGCGAAGGGCCACTGGGAGCGCGCGGAGACCCGCGACGTCATCAAGACCTACAACCTCACGACGTACGCCGACCTGCGCGCCGCGCTGCCGTCCTTCGACCTCGAGGCGTACGTCCGCGAGATCGGCGGGTCCGAGCAGACCCTCGCCGAGACCGTCGTACGCCAGCCGTCGTATCTCACCCACCTCGAGACAGTCCTGGCCGATACCCCGATCGAGACGTGGCGCGCGTACCTGACCGCGAAGGCCCTGCGTGGCAACGCGGCCTACCTCACCGACGACTTCGTGCAGATCAACTTCGACTTCTACGGCCGCACCCTGTCCGGCACCCCTGAGCTGCGCGCCCGCTGGAAGCGCGGGGTCGCCCTGGTCGAGGGCGGTCTCGGTGAGGCGGTTGGGCGCGAGTACGTCGCCCGGCACTTCCCGCCGGAGTCCAAGCAACTCATGGACGAGCTCGTCGCCAACCTGCTCGAGGCCTACCGGCAGAGCATCTCCAAGCTCGACTGGATGACCGAGGAGACCAAGAAGCGGGCGTACGAGAAGCTCGAGACCTTCACCCCGAAGATTGGCTACCCGAAGAAGTGGCGCGACTACTCCGCCCTGGAGATCAGCCGCGACGACCTGCTCGGCAACGTCCGCGCGATCGCGGCATTCGAGACCGACCGGGAGCTGAAGAAGATCGGGTCGCCGGTCGATCGCGACGAGTGGTTCATGCTCCCGCAGACGGTCAACGCCTACTACAACCCCGGCACCAACGAGATCTGCTTCCCGGCCGGCATCCTGCAGCGGCCGTTCTTCGCGCCCGACGCCGAGGGGGCGGAGAACTACGGCGGCATCGGCGCGGTGATCGGCCACGAGATCGGCCACGGCTTCGACGACCAGGGCGCGCAGTACGACGGGGCCGGCAACCTCAACGACTGGTGGACCCCTGACGACAAGGCCAACTTCGAGGTCAAGACCAAGGCACTGATCGCGCAGTACGACGCCTTCGAGCCGCGTGAGCTTCCGGGTGAGCACGTCAACGGCGCCCTCACAGTCGGGGAGAACATCGGCGATCTCGGCGGCCTGACCATCGCGCACACGGCGTACCTGATCTCCCAGGGCGGCGCGGCCGATGTCGAGGACCGACGCAAGCTGTTCCTCAACTGGGCGTACGTGTGGCGCACCAAGCGCCGCAAGGAGTTGGCGCAGCAGTACCTCGCCACCGACCCGCACAGCCCGCCGGAGTTCCGCGCCAACATCGCGCGCAACCTCGACGAGTTCCACGACGTGTTCGGCACCGTCGAGGGTGACGGCCTGTGGCTCGACCCCGACAAGCGCGTACGCATCTGGTGAACCGTCCCGTCCGGCTGCTGCTCGCGGGCGCGCTGATCGCCTCGTGTGCAGTGGCCGGGTGCGGGGGCGCGGCGAAGGACGCCTCCTGCGGCTCCGACGAGTCGGTGGTGTCGTCGCCGAGCGCGGTCTTCGGGCCGGTCGGCGGGAGTGACGACCGGCGCCTGGAGCGGCTCGCGAAGGCGGCCTCCGGGTGGGGGCTGGGCACGGTGGCCGGCGGTGTCGGGTACGACTACGGCCAGTGGCTCTCACTCGGCGGTCTCTCCACCGGTGTCGCCGCATGGACCAAGCGGGACGCCGTCATCTCCTTCCTCGGCGAGGACCTCGCACCGCGGTGGGGGTTGCGCCAGGCGAAGGTCCCGCACGCGTGGACCGCGGACACGCAGACCTTCTACGAGCTCGAGCTGTCGACGAAGCACCCGATGTGGCTCTCGGCGTACCGGCTCTCCGACGGGCACCGCGAGTGGTGCGCCACGGTGGGCGATCACCCCACGCGCCAGGATGACCCGTACGGCACGGCGTTCGCCCCCGGCGGGTCCCTGCTCGTCCTCTCCAGAGGTGGCACAGGATCTCAGTTGACTGCGTTGGGGACGGATTCGGGAAAGGTCCGCTGGCGCGACGACATCTCCGGCATCGACCGTGGTGACTTCATCGGTGACCTCGGGAACGGCCTCGCCCTCGTCGGCGGTCGGGCGTCGTACGAGGTGGGCGACGCCCGACACCCGTCGCCCGACGGCACGTCACTTGCGGCGGTGGACGAGGAGACCGGGAGGGTGCGCTGGCGTTTCGGCACCGGTGAGATCCACGTCGTCGGGCGCAGCGCCGGCGTCGTGGTGGTCGAGCAGACGGGGTCGGGGGGCGCTGAGCTCGTCGGGCTCGGCACCGACGGCAAGGTGCGCTGGCGCAGACCGGTGGGGAAGCTCGGCGCGGACCTGGCGACGGCAGGCTCTGTCGTGATCGCCAACACGGGCAGGGCGTTCGTCGGGATCGACGCCCGCACCGGTCACCGGATGTGGAGCCGGTCGTACCCGAGGGTGCCGCAATACCTGCCGTACGGGTTCGTGCTCGCCGCGCAGCCGATGCTCGACCCCCGACACGTCCTGATCGGCGGCACCACCGGGCTGCATGCGTTGGACATCCGGACGGGGAGGGTGCGCACGTTCCCCCTGCCCGTCGACGGCATCAACACGACCTACTGGCCCTATCAGCTGGTGCTCACCGATCACCTCCTGGCGGTGGTCACCAACACCGGGTCCGTCGTCCTTCGCCGGTGACGGCCGCATAATGATTTGGCTCGGATGGAACGGGTCCGTACCATCTATCAGGTGTCCACAGACCTCCTCCAGGACCCCGCCCACCCCGCGCCGGGTCCGAACACTGATGACAAGCTCGATGCCCGCGTCCTGCTGACCGCAGGCGTCGTGGTGCTCGGCGCGATCATGTCCATCCTCGACATCACCGTCGTGTCGGTGGCGCTGAACACCTTCCAGGAGGCGTTCCACAAGACCTCCGCGCAGGTCGCCTGGACGATGACCGGCTACACACTGGCGCTGGCCACCGTCATCCCCCTGACCGGTTGGGCCGCCGATCGCTTCGGCACCAAACGGCTCTACATCCTCGCTGTCGTGCTGTTCGCGACCGGCTCCGCGCTCTGCTCCACCGCCGGCTCGCTGGAACTGCTGGTCACCTACCGCGTCTTCCAGGGTCTCGGTGGCGGCATGTTGATGCCGCTCGGCATGACCATCCTCACCAGGGCTGCCGGCCCCGAGCGGGTCGGCCGGGTGATGGCCGTGCTCGGCATCCCCATGCTGCTCGGCCCGATCTTCGGCCCCATCCTCGGTGGCTGGCTGATCGACATCGCCAGCTGGCACTGGATCTTCCTGATCAACGTGCCGATCGGCGCGCTCGCCGCGCTCTACGCATGGTTCGTCCTCGAGAAGGACGACGTGACGCCGTCGGAGAGCTTCGACTTCGTGGGCATGTTGCTGCTCTCGCCGGGGCTCGCCGCGCTGCTGTACGGCGTCTCCTCGATCCCGGCCGCCAAGCAGGCACTGAACCCCAACTGGACCGGCACAGTCGTCGTCCCGGTCATCGTCGGCGGTCTGCTCGTCGCGGCGTTCGTGCCCTGGGCGCTGCGGAGGAACAACATCCATCCGCTGTTGGACCTGCGCCTCTTCCTGCACAAGGAGATCACCATCGCGGTGATCGCGATGTCGCTCTTCGCGATCGCCTTCTTCGGCGCCACCTTGCTGTTCCCGTTGTACTTCCAGAACGTCCACGGGGACACCCCGCTCAAGTCCGGCGTACTGCTGGCCCCGCAGGGCATCGGCGCGATGCTGACGATGCCGATCGGCGGCGTGCTCGCTGACAAGATCGGGCCCGGGAAGGTCGTGCTCACCGGCCTCGTCCTCGACACGGTCGGCATGGGCTTCTTCGCCTTCACCGACGCGCAGACGCACTACCCCTACATGCTCGCCGGTCTGGTGATCATGGGCCTGGGCATGGGCGCAACGATGATGCCGATCATGAGCGCGGCACTGGCCAAGCTCGACGAGCACTCCATCGCACGCGGCTCGACGCTGATGAACATCACCCAGCAGGTCGCTTCGTCGATCGGCACGGCGCTGTTCTCGGTGCTCCTGGTCAACGCCTTCCAGCAGCACGCGGATGTGCTCACCTATCAGGGCAAGTTGCAGGCCAAACAGCCGATCTCGCACAGCCTGCACACGACCGCGATCAACCACATGGGCCACTCGTTCGCGAGCGTGTTCGTGATCGCGACGATCCTGGTCGCCTGCTGCTTCATCCCCGCGCTCTTCCTGCCGCGGACCAAGGAGGTCGGGGCCGGCGCCGCGCCGGTGCCCATGCACTGACGCCACCGGCGACCGAGTTCGCCGAGATCGTCGATGCGCTCCGACCGGTTGAGCGGTTGGTCCGGCAACAGCGCCAGAAAGGGAACTATCGACCGAGGCAGCTGCCTCCGCCTTCGATCTTGTACGCCGCGACGTCGATGACCTCGATCTTGTCGCTGGGGGATATCTGCGAACGCGACGACGCCTTGCTCACCACGGCGTAATCCACCCACCGATGCTTCTTGGGGTGTTGGTAGAACAGGTACGCGTCTCCGTAAGGCTTGTCTGCCGACACCGTCATCCCGGACTCCTTGGCCCGCAACTGCTTGACGGTCGCCCCGACCTTGATGCCGCTCTTTGTGCGGTAGCGGTAGTGGGAAGTGTGCGGTCGGCTCACCTCAAGCGTCACGAGCTTTGACGCGGCTCGGGCGCCAGCGAACTCGGCGAAGATCGACTTCCCCGGTTCACCGAGAACGCGCGGGGCGCAAGACTTGCCCGACACGAGTCCCGCGTGACGTGCCTTGCGGAGAGTCATCCCGATCTTGAACGGCCCGACGCCGGCCGAACTGATGGTCCACGTCGCTACTCGCCGCTTGGTCGGGTGTGCCGGTTGGCCCGAAGCCGATGCCAGAAATGTGGCTGGTCCGGCGAATAGAACTGCTCCTAACAGGACGGCTCCAATGCGAATGGATCGCCACGACATATGGCCAGCCTCTCGTGCGTTCGACGGATTTCGCGATGGCGGCTGGTTCCCGTCGGGACGGGCTCACAGGGGCCGTTCCCGAGGTGTTTTCGCACGCTAGCGAGCCGGCCTTCGGCGGGTCAAGAGGCTCGGGTCGCGGGCCGAGGCCGACGACGTAGCGGGCAGCTCGGTTGGCGGACGACGACGCATCCGATGCCATCGAACCGCGACATGGTTTCGTTCCGGCACCGAGGTCCGCAGCATGCCCGGAGTGGTTGGCTGGTCCCATGGACGCCCTTGCTGAGCTGATCGACGCGCTCCCGGACGGGATGGTGGTGACCGACCCGGATGCGATGGCAGCCTACGCCCACGACTTCGCCGACGACGGCACGGCGGGGGATCCGGTCGCCGTCGTACGGGCCGAATCCGCCGCCCAGGTCCAAGAAGCCGTCCGGTGGGCGGCCGGGCATCGGGTGCCGGTGGTTCCCCGTGGAGCCGGGACGGGACTCTCCGGCGGATCCTCCGCGGTCACCGGCGGCATCGTCGTCTGCGTCGAGCGGATGCGCGCGATCGAGATCGACACCACCTGTCAGGTCGCCGTGGTGGAGCCGGGCGCGCTCAACGCCGAGGTGAAGGCGGCCGCTGCCGAACACGGCCTGTGGTACCCGCCGGACCCGTCGTCGTTCGAGATCTGCTCCATCGGTGGGAACGTCGCGACCAACGCGGGTGGGTTGTGCTGCGTGAAGTACGGCGTCACCACCGACTACGTCCTCGGCCTCGACGTCGTGCTGGCAGATGGTCGGTTGGTGACGTTGGGCGGCAAGCGGATCAAGGACGTCGCGGGCCTCTCGTTGCTCAAGCTCTTCGTCGGCAGCGAGGGCACGCTCGGCATCGTCACCCGGGCGATCCTGCGGCTGGTCCCCGCCCAGGGCAGACCGGCCACGTTGGTGGCGATGTTCGACTCGATGGCGACGGCGTCGGAGGCAGTCGTCGCGATCCGGAGCAGGATCCGGCCGTCGATGATGGAGCTGATGGACAACGCCTCCATCAATGCGGTCGAGGACTTCAAGCCGCATGGGCTCGACCGCTCGACGGGCGCCCTGCTGTTGGCGCAGTCGGACGTCGCCGGCGCGGCCCGCGCTGCGGAGATCGACCTGATGCGAGAGGTCTGCGAGCGGGTGGGAGCCACCGAGGTGTTCTGCACCGACGATGCCGACGAGGCGGAGATGTTCGTGAGCGCCCGGCGGATCGCCCTGCATGCGTACGAACACGCCGGGGCGGTGCTCTTCGAGGACGTCGGGGTGCCGATCCCGGCACTGCCGGACCTGGTCGAGGGCATCGGCGAGATCGCGCGGCGCCGCGGTGTGAGCATCCCGGTCGTCGCCCACGCAGGTGACGGCAACACCCACCCGTCGGTGATCTATGACGCCGCGGACCCCGGCGCCGTCGCCGCGGCCCGCGCCGCCTTCGGAGACGTGATGGGTCTGGCGATCTCGCTCGGCGGCACCATCACCGGCGAGCACGGAGTCGGACGCGCGAAGAAGGACGCCCTCCCCGAGCAGCTCGGCCCCGACGTGATGGAGCTCAACCGTCGCATCAAGGACGCCCTCGACCCCGACGGCATCCTCAACCCGGGCGCGATCCTCTAGGTCGTAGGGTCGGGTCCGTGATCACCGAGCGACACCTCTTCGGACCCGGACCGTGCAACCCGTACCCCGAGGCGACAGAGGGTCTGGCCAGGCCGCTGCTCGGGCACCTCGACCCGGTGTTCCTGCAGATCATGGACGAGGCGTGTGCTGGTCTCCGTCAGCTGTGGGGCACCGACAATCAGCGCACGCTGCCGATCTCCGCGACCGGCTCGGCCGGCATGGAGGCAGCCTTCGTCAACACGGTGCATCCCGGTGATGTCGTCGTGGTCGCGGTCAACGGCCTGTTCGGTCAGCGGATGTGCGACGTCGCCGCGCGCTGCGGCGCCGAGGTGGTCCCGGTCGAGCACGAATGGGGCGCGCCGGTCGATGCTGAACGCGTCATGGCGGCGCACCCGGACCCGGCGATCATCGCGGCCGTGCACGCCGAGACCTCGACGGGCGTCCGCTCCGACATCGCCGCTCTGGGCGCGGCGAAGGGTGAGGCGCTGCTGATCGTCGACGCGGTCACGTCCATCGGCGGCATCGAGGTGCTCGCCGACGAATGGGGCGTCGACGTGGGCTACGCCGGCACCCAGAAGTGCATCGGGGTCGCGCCCGGACTGGCTCCGTTCACGATCAACGACCGCGCGTTCGAGCGACGGGTCGAGAGGCCGCAGTCGTGGTACCTCGACCTCGGCATGCTCGGCGGGTACGTCGGTGAGGCGAGCGGTGCGCAGAAGCGGACGTACCACCACACGGCTCCGGTAGCGATGGTCGCGTCGCTGCACGCCGCCCTCGGCCGCATCCTCGACGAGGGTCTTGATGCCGTGGCGCAGCGACACCAATCCGCCGGGGACGCGCTGCAGTCCGGACTGCAGGAGATGGGGTTGGAGCTCTTCGCCCAGGAGGGCGCACGCCTGCCTGAGCTCACCACGGTCAAGGTCCCCGAAGGGGTCGACTCCGCCGAGGTCCGTGGGCGGCTCCTGCAGGACTACGACATCGAGATCGGCGCCGGCGCCGGGGCGTACGCCGCGACCGTGTGGCGCATCGGCCTCATGGGCCCGAACGCCAACCCGGCGTCGGTGGCGCTCTTGCTCGCGGCGCTCAAGGGCGTGCTCGGCCGCTAGCGGATCTCCCGCCGTCGATTCGACACAACTATTGAGCACAATCGGCGGCTGGAGCGCCACGCCGACTGCGACCACCGACGGGGCAGTCGGGTCCACACGGCTCGGGCTCGACGTCGACCCCGTGACGGCGCACGACGTCGGCGAGCGCTGCCGCGGTCAGGCAGGGCCGCCCGAACACCTGCCCGTACGAGAGCCGCAGGGTGTGACGTCCCTGCGCGGCCGTCTCGAGATCGCGGTCGAAATCGGCCTCACGGGCGACACCCGAATCGTGATGCAGCCGCCCGTCGAGTTCGACGACGAGGTCGCCGAGCGTCCAGTCTCGGAAGATGACCGACCCGCGGATCCGGTCCTTCTCCTGCAACACCCCCGCAGGGAGCCCGTGCGGGCGGAGCACGCGATCGCGGAACCCGTACTCCAGGACCGAACACGCGCCCTCCGCGACATCACTGAGGATCCGACGGATCCATGCGCCCTTGGCAGCCCTGCCTCGCAGGTCCAGCTCCGCAAGCAGTGCATCCGGCGTCGTGAGGCCGTCCTGCACGGCCTTCGCCACGACGGCCAGTGCCGCCAGGTCGTCACGAGCGATGCCGGCGGCATCGATCGTCGCAGCGGCGAGACTCATCCGAGGCGGTTGCCACTCCCACAGGGCTCGCGCGGCCAGGGCGGAGACATAGTGGACGCGGACTCCGGGAATCGTGGTGGCGATCGACCGGCGCCGGTCGACCGCCACGTGGATCGGAGATGTCCGGCGCCCGAGTGCTGAAGGTCCCCACAGAGCTGCCGGGCTCAGCGCGAGCACCGCGCCCCATGCACGCTGCTCCCACGTCGGGTCACCGGTGTGGTCGACATAGACCCCGCGGAGGAGAGGGACGAGCACGCGGTGCCGCAGAAGTCGCTGGATCCCGACGCGGTCGTAACCAGCGCGGAGCAATTGGCGCCGCGACACGACCCCCGACTGGCTCCAGAGGTAGCCCTCGATCCGACGATCCATGCTCAGAGCATTCCGCGAGAGACAGCCCCCGAACGCTCCGAAGTGCGATCTGTGGATAACTCGCTCGCTTCCGCCGTCGATTCGACACAACTATTGAGCACAATCGGCGGCTGGAGCGCCGCGCCGGGTGCGCCGGCCGACGGGTGTTGAGGGGTTCAGGCGGTGAGGGCGGCGCGGGCCATCCGGGTCAGCACCGCAGCCATCTCGTCCTGCGGGAGCACGGCGCTGTGTGGCGTGGAGTTGATCAGGCCGAAGGCGGCATGCACCATCGCGCGCGCCGACTGCGGTGCCAGGTCGTCGTGGATCGCGCGCAGCACCTTGGCCCAGACCTCGACGTACTTCAGCTGGGTCTCGCGGACGCGCTCGCGCGCTTCGACGGGGAGCGCCGACCAGTCGCGGTCCTGGACCACGATCAGCGGTTTGCGGCCGAGCGCGAAGTTCACGTGCCAGTCGATCAGTGCGTCGAGGGCGTCGCTCGGCGACGCTGCTGCGCGGACCCGGCGGCGGCCCTCGTCGAGGAGCTCGTCGCTGATGCTGACCAGCATCTCGGACAGGATCGCCTGCTTGCCGCGGAAGTGCTTGTAGAGCGCGGGCCCGGTAACACCGCAGGCCGCGCCGAGATCATTGATCGAGACGCCGTGGTAGCCGTGCTCCGCGAAGAGGGCAGCCGCGGTCTCGAGGATCTGGTCACGGCGTTCCACGACAACAGATGTTATCGACCGCTAACCCTGTGGACCCGGGCGGGCTGTGCTCTGGCGGTCGTACGGCGACGCCGTTATCGTGTGGTTAGCGATCATTAACCAGGAGGGTCCGGTGAAGGAACTCGTCGACGAGCTCAACGAACGACTCGACGTCGTTCGGAGGGGCGGCTCGGAGGGCGCACGCAAGAAGCACACCGATCGCGGCAAGTTGTTGGCGCGCGACCGCGTCGACCGGCTTCTCGATCCGGGCAGCCCGTTCCTCGAGCTGAGCGCCCTTGCGGCGTACGGGATGTACGGACGATCCGGCGATGACGGCAGTGTCGACCAATATGCCGTCCCGAGCGCCAGCGTGGTCGCCGGGATCGGCCGGGTCAGCGGTCGTGAGTGCGTGATCGTCGCCAACGACGCGACCGTCAAGGGCGGCACCTACTACCCGATGACGGTCAAGAAACACCTGCGTGCGCAGGAGATCGCGCTCGAGAACCAGCTGCCGTGCATCTACCTCGTCGACTCCGGAGGGGCGTTCCTTCCGATGCAGGACGAGGTGTTCCCCGACAAGGAGCACTTCGGCCGGATCTTCTTCAACCAGGCGAACATGTCGGCCAAGGGCATCCCCCAGATCGCGGCCGTGATGGGCTCGTGCACCGCAGGCGGTGCGTACGTCCCGGCGATGTCCGATGAGACCGTCATCGTCAAGGACCAGGGCACGATCTTCCTCGGTGGCCCCCCGCTCGTGAAGGCCGCGACCGGTGAGGAGGTCACCGCCGAGGAGCTCGGTGGTGGTGACGTCCATGCTCGTAAGTCGGGCGTCGTCGACCACCTCGCCGAGGACGACGATCACGCGCTCGCGATCGTGCGCTCGATCGTGGCGACGTTGCCGGGGGTCTCGACAGGCCCGATCACCGGGGAGATCGAGGAGCCGGCGCTGGACCCGACCGAGCTCTACGACGTGGTGCCCACCGACACCCGCACGCCGTACGACGTCCGCGAGGTGATCAAGCGCATCGTCGACGGCAGTCATTTCCATGAGTTCAAGAAGCTCTACGGGGAGACGCTGGTGTGCGGGTTCGCGAGCATCTGGGGCCAACGGGTCGGCATCGTCGCCAACAACGGCATCCTCTTCAGCGAGTCGGCGCTGAAGGGCGCGCACTTCGTCGAGCTCTGCAACCAGCGCAAGACGCCCTTGCTGTTCCTGCAGAACATCTCCGGCTTCATGGTCGGCAAGGAGTACGAGAACGGCGGCATCGCCCGCGACGGGGCGAAGCTGGTCACTGCCGTCGCCTGCAGCGTCGTCCCGAAGCTGACCGTCGTCATCGGCGGGTCCTACGGCGCGGGCAACTATGGCATGTGCGGTCGGGCGTACAGCCCGCGGTTCCTGTGGATGTGGCCCAACGCCCGCATCTCCGTGATGGGTGGCGAGCAGGCGGCCAGCGTGCTCGCCACCGTGCGAAGGGACGGGATCGAGAAGGCCGGCGAGACCTGGAGCGCCGACGACGAGGAGCAGTTCAAGGCGCCGATCCGGGAACAGTACGAACGGCAGGGGTCGGCGTACTACTCCACGGCCCGGCTCTGGGACGACGGCATCATCGACCCGCTCGACACCCGCCGGGTGCTCGGCATGGCGCTGGCGGTGACCGCGCAGAGCCCGGTCCCGGAGCCCTCCTACGGCATCTTCCGGATGTGATGCGCAGATGATGAAGAAGCTCTTGGTGGCCAACCGCGGCGAGATCGCGCTGCGGGTGTTCCGGACCGCGGAGAAGATGGGGATCGCGACAGTGGCGATCTTCACCGCGGCCGACGCCGATGCGCCACACGTGCGCGCTGCCGACGAGGCGGTCGAGGTCGTCAGCTACCTCGACATCGACGCCGTGGTCGCAGCGGCGGGTGAGGTCGCCGCCGACGCGGTCCACCCCGGCTACGGATTCCTCTCGGAGCGGGCGGAATTCGCCCGTGCCCTCGAGGCGGCCGGCATCACGCTCGTCGGTCCGAGCGCCGACGTCATGGACCAGATGGGCCGCAAGGACCACGCCCGCGCGATCGCCGAGCGGGCCGGTGTGCCGGTGGTGCCGCGCGGCGAGGACGCCGCCTACCCGGTGCTGGTCAAAGCCGCTGCCGGCGGGGGCGGCAAGGGCATGCGCGTCGTGCACTCGGCCGACGAGCTCGACGAGGCGATCGCCGCGGCGAAGCGCGAGGCGCTCGCGGCATTCGGCGACGACACCATCCTGATCGAGAAGTACGTCGAGCACGGCCGCCACATCGAGGTGCAGATCATCGCCGACACCCACGGCACCGTCCTGCACCTCCACGAGCGTGACTGCTCCAGCCAGCGCCGCCACCAGAAGGTCATCGAGGAGGCACCGGCCCCGAACCTCTCGCCGCAGGTGCGTCAACTGGTCACGTCCAGTGCCGTCGCGCTCGCGGGGGAGGTGGGCTACGTCAATGCCGGTACGGTCGAGTTCCTGCTCGACACGCAGACGCAGGAGGCGTACTTCCTGGAGATGAACACGCGCCTCCAGGTCGAACACCCCGTCACCGAGGCGATCACCGGCCTCGACCTCGTCGAGGGCCAGTTGCGGGTGGCGGCGGGCGAGCCGCTCGGTCTGACCCAGGACCGGATCCGCTGCGAGGGGCATGCGATGGAGGCGCGGATCTACGCCGAGGATGCGTTCGGCGGGTTCCTGCCCCAGGCGGGCACGGCGACCGCCGTCATCTGGCCCGAGGGCGTACGCGTCGACCACGCACTCGAGAGCGGGCAGGTGGTCAGCACGTCGTACGACCCGATGCTCGCCAAGGTGATCGTGCACGCGGCCGACCGCGAGGCGGCACGGAAGGCCCTCGTCGACGCCCTCGACCGCACCGCGATCTTCGGGCTGACCACCAACACCGGATATCTGCGTGCGCTCGCCGCCTCACCGGAGTTCGCCGCGGGCGAGGTCGATACGGCGTGGTTGGACACGCACGAGCTGACACCTCCGGACGAGGCGGCTCCCAGCGCGCTGGCGGGGGCGTGGCTCGCGGACGACCTGGCGACGCGGCCGAAGCAGGCGTGGCAGCCCGACGGCTTCCGGCTCGGCGGGGTGCGCGGCCCGGTCATCGAGC
>DASVMH010000115.1:0-9022 GCA_036384455.1 Marmoricola sp.
GGCCGCCGGAGGTGGTGGTGGCGGCGCGGGTGCTCGTCTCCTCCCCGGGGGTGGCGGCGGGCCGGGCGGGGTGCCGCGCGTACGCCCGCCGGCGGGTCCGTGCTCGGATCCTGCGTCGCTCAACGGTTTCCCTCCCTGGAATGGCCCGGACACGGGCCGCGTGTTCCCGCAGGGAAGTATCCAACGACCGGGCCCCGCATGCTGGATGCCCACCGAGCGAGATGGTCTCCCGAATCCTCCTGCGGGTTAACGAAAGGCATACGAGAGGGGATCTGTCAAGCGCCCATATGGCCTCTGACCTGCGCAAACGCGAAATGGGCCGTCGGCGTGTCGTGTTAGACTGGTCACGCGAAAGGGGCATTGAACACATGACTTTTACTGTCGGAGAAACGGTCGTCTACCCCAACCACGGGGCGGCGGTCATCGAAGACATCGAGATGCGCACGATCAAGGGTGAGGAGAAGCAGTACCTCGTCCTCCGCATCGTTGCGCAGCAGGATCTCGTCGTACGCGTCCCCGCCTGCAACCTCGATCTCGTGGGTGTGCGTGACGTCGTCGACAAGGAGGGTCTCGAGCGGGTTTTCGACGTCCTCCGGGCGGTCGTTCCCGACGAGCCGACCAACTGGTCGCGCCGTTACAAGGCCAACCTCGAGAAGCTGCACTCCGGTGACGTCATGAAGGTCGCCGAGGTCGTCCGTGACCTGTGGCGCCGCGAGCGCGACCGTGGCCTCTCGGCCGGGGAGAAGCGGATGCTCGCCAAGGCCCGGCAGATCCTGGTCTCCGAGCTCGCGCTCGCCGAGCACACCAACGAGGACAAGGCTGAGGCTCTCCTCGATGAGGTCCTCGCGTCCTGACGCACCCGGCATCCCGATCGGCTGCGTTCTCGTCGCTCGACGGGCCGGGCGCTTCGCTCAAAGCCCGCCTTCGCTCCTCGGCCTTGCCGAGTCGGGCGCCGGGCACGCCAGGCTGTGACTACCCCACGTGGGGGCGGGCGAGCTTGATCAGCGTGCCCGACACCAGCGCGTCGCGCTCCAGAGGGAGCATGTGACCGGCGTCGGGGGCGACCAGGAGTTCCGCGGTCGAGATCTGGTCGCGGATGCGGCGGGCGTGTGCCGGCGGAGTCAGCAGGTCACGGGTGCCGACCAGCACCCGGGTCGGGATCCCGTCGTACGCCTTGAGCGCATCTGCGCGTTCGTGGCGCATGCAGTCCTCGTAGAACCCGACCAGGGTCGCGGCCGGACAGCTGATCAGCCCGTCGACGGTGAGGGCGGAGTCGGCCAACCGCATCGGTTTGCCGAAGACGAAGCGGCGCATCACCTGGCGCTCCACGATCGGCGCACGTCGGCGAGCGCGGCGCGACAGCGTCCGTGACCGCAGCGCCAGCATCCGCGGGATCTGCGCCCGGATGATCGGCGCCTGCGCGCCGGGAAGGCCGAGGGTGACGGTGTCCATGTTTCCCGACGAGGTCGCCACGAACGCGGCACCGACGACCCGGTCGAGGATGTCGGGGCGCTGCTCGGCCAGCGCCATCATGGTCATCCCGCCGATCGAGTGCCCGGCGAGCAGCAGCTTGCCCGTGGGTGCCGTGGCGTCGATCAGCTCGCCCATGTCGGCGGCGAGGTTCGCGATCGTGCAGTCGCGTCTGGGAGCGGGGTCGGACTCGCCGTGGCCGCGGTGGTCCCAGGTGACGATGCGGATGTCGTGGCCGAATTCGGCGAGCAGGTCACGCACTTGGTAGTGCCAGTCCTCGCGGTTGAGCGTCCAACAGTGCGCCAGGAAGATCGTCAGATCGGCGGCGGGGTTGCCGTACTCGCGGACGGCGAGGTTGATCCCGGTCGAGGTGCGGAACCTGTTCATGAGTGGGTCTCCAATAGCGCGGTGGCGACGGCGGCGAGTCCCTCGCCGCGCCCGGTGAGGCCCAGACCGTCGGTGGTGGTCGCGGACAAGGTGACGGTGATGCCGTGCCGATCCGCGATCCGTTGCTCCGCCTCGGCGCGCCGGCCACCGATCCGGGGCAGGTTGCCGATGAGTTGCACGGCCACATTAGCGACCGACCAGCCCTGCGCGCGCACGCGTCGCAAAGTCTCCTCGAGCAGCGTGTCGCTCGCCGCCCCCGCCCACTCGGGCTCCGCGCTACCGAAGTTGCTGCCGAGGTCGCCGAGGCCGGCGGCCGAGAGCAGCGCGTCGCAGACCGCGTGCAGGACCACGTCGCCGTCGGAGTGACCGTCGAGGCCCACGCCTTCGTCGGGGAACTCCAACCCCGCCACGAAGAGCCGTCGCCCGGCGGTGAGCCGGTGGACGTCGGTGCCGATGCCGATGCGCAGTGCCACAGGATCGATCATGTCCTACTTCAGCCGATCTTCAGGCGTACGGGCGACAATGGGTGTCGTGCAAGCGCGCTGGCGGTACGGCGTCGCCGGCGTGGTCGCCGGGTTCGCCGGTCTGTGCGCGAGCCTCGCCGCCGCCTGGCTGATGCATGCGGCCACCAACCCGGTCGTTGCGGTGGCCTCGGTGGTCCGCGACCGTACGCCCGGGCATCTGGCCGTGAAGCTGGTGCATCTCGTGGGCCACGCGGACAAGCCGTTGCTCATCACCGGCACGGTGGTGATCCTGCTGCTCCTCTCGTGGCTCTCGGGCACGCTCGGGCGGGCCGCCGAGATCCGGGGCATGGTGCTGATCCTGGTCCTCGGAGCGGCCGGGGTCGTTGCGGTGCTCACCCAGCACCGCACCGACGTACAGAGTGCGTTGGCCGCGGTGTTCGGGCTGCTCGTGTGGCTGTTCGCCTACCGCGGACTCATGCGGCCGGCCTCGATAGCGACCGAGGAGGACACCGGCCGGCGGCGGTTCCTGGTCACCTCGGCGGGGGTGGTCGTCGGGGCGGGTCTGGTCGCTGCCGGCGCCCGCTGGAGCGGTCACGGCCGGCGCGCGGTCGAGCAGGCTCGGGCCAAGCTCAAGCTGCCGATCAAACGCGGCAGCGAACCTGCGGGGGTGTCGCTCGGTGTCGACGGGATCGAGCCCTGGCGTACGCCGGATGCTCGCTTCTATCGGGTGGACACCGCCTTCACGCCGCCTGCCGTCTCCCCGCATGACTGGTCGCTGCGGATCCACGGGATGGTCGACCACGAGCTGCGGATCAGCTACGACGACCTGATCGCGCGGCAGTTCACCAGCGACTGGATCACGTTGTGCTGCGTCTCCAACGAGGTCGGCGGATCGCTGATCGGCAACGCGTACTGGAGCGGGGTGCCGATCCGGAGCATCCTCGCCGAGGCGGGGGTGCATCCCGATGCCGACGCCGTCGAGCAGACCTCGTACGACGGCTGGACCTGCGGAACGCCTTTGGCCGCGCTCACCGATCCGCACCGCAACGCGATGCTCGCGGTCGGGATGAACGGTGAGCCGCTGCCGCTCGCGCACGGCTTTCCCGTACGGATGGTGGTGCCGGGGCTGTACGGCTACGTCTCGGCGACGAAGTGGCTGGTGGACATCGAGGTCACCCGCTTCGACCGGTTCGAGGCGTACTGGACGCGCGGCGGCTGGTCGGAGAAGGGGCCGGTCAAGACGCAGTCGAAGATCGAGGTGCCCCGTGGGGGAGCGCGGGTGTCGGCCGGGACCGTGCCGGTCGGTGGGGTCGCCTGGGCGCAGCACACCGGCATTGCCCGCGTGGAGTTCCAGGTCGACGGCGGACCGTGGCAGCCGGCCCGGCTGGGCGGCGTACCCGGCAACGACACCTGGGTGCAGTGGGCCGGCTCCGTCTCCGTCGACGCGGGCAAGCACGAGCTGCGCGTCCGGGCCACCGACAAGTCCGGCTACACCCAGACCGCCGTCCGCCAGGGCGTGATCCCCAACGGCGCGACGGGGTGGCACTCGGTGTCGTTCACGGCCGCGTGAGGGATAGTGCGACACATCCCGTACGACAATTCGGGCATGGGGGGTACGAGATGTGTCGCACTATCCGGCTGCCTAGAGTCCTTCCATGGACGGGATGGACTTCGAGGGACGTGACGGCGCCGCGCTGGTGGTCGGTGGCAGCGGCGGGATCGGTCGCGCGATCGTACGGATGCTCGCCGAGCGCGGCAGCGATGTGGTGCTCACCTACCGGAGCCGGTCGGAGGAGGCGCAGCGGGTCGCGGAGGAGGCGGCGTCGTACGGCGTGCACGCGCGCGCCCTCCCGCTCGACCTGACCTCGGGTGACGTTGCGGACGCGGTCGCAGACGTGGGCGCACTGCACACGCTGGTGTACGCCGCGGGACCGCACGTGCCGATGCGCCATCTGAGCAAGGTGTCCGTTGCAGATATGGGTACGCAGTTGCAGGCCGACTCACTGGCGTTCTTCTCCGTCGCCACCGCTGCGTTGCCCGCCCTGCGCGCCGCCCAGGGTTCGATCGTTGCGGTCACCACGGCCGCCACCTCACGTTTCCCGATCCGCGACGGACTCTCGTCGGTGCCGAAGGCGGCGGTCGAGGCGACCGTACGCGCCCTGGCCGTCGAGGAGGGCCGCTTCGGCGTACGCGTCAACTGCGTCGGCCCCGGGATGCTCACCGATGGGATGGCCGAGCGGCTGATCTCCTCCGGCGAGCTGGACGAGCGGGCACTGGAGGTGACCCGCGGCAACATCCCGCTGCGCCGTTTCGGGGTCGCGGCCGACATCGCCGAGGCGGTCTGCTTCCTCGCCTCCGACCGCGCCGGCTTCATCAGTGGGCAGAAGCTGGATGTGGACGGGGGCTACGGGGCCTGACGGATCTGCCTTGTGAACAAGGCGTAGTGCGCGTGAGTGCGGTCCTGCCCCTTGTACACAAGCAGTACGGCTTGTCTACAAGAGGCAGGACCGGCCCCAGCCGCAATAACACCGGTCCACATGCACGCCAGCACACCGAGTGATCCCGGGCCGCCCCATAGGATTGGCGGGTGACTCTTCGGCTCCACGACACCGCCACCCAGACGGTCCGCGACTTCGTCCCCCTGCAGGAGGGGCATGTCGGGATCTACGTCTGTGGCCTGACGGTGCAATCGGAGCCGCATGTGGGGCACGTCCGATCGGCGGTGAACTTCGACGTGCTGCGTCGGTGGCTGCTGGCCAGCCGCTACGACGTCACCTTCATCCGCAACATCACCGACATCGACGACAAGATCCTGATCAAGTCGGCCGAGCAGGGGCGTCCTTGGTACAACCTCGCCTACGACATGGCGCGTGAGCTGAGCAAGGCGTACGACAGCCTCAACGTGCTGCCGCCGACGTACGAACCGACCGCGACCGGGCACATCCCCGAGCAGGTCGAGCTGATCCAGGGTTTGATCGACAAGGGCCATGCGTACGCCGCGGACGACGGCTCCGGCGACGTCTACTTCGACGTCCGCTCGTGGGCGCAGTACGGCGAGCTGACCCACCAGGCGATCGACGACATGGAGGCCGCGGAGGATGCGGACCCGAGGGGGAAGCGCGACCCGCGCGACTTCGCCCTCTGGAAGGGCCACAAGGCCACCGAGCCCGAGACCGCGAGCTGGCCGGCGCCCTGGGGTCGCGGCCGTCCGGGCTGGCACATCGAGTGCTCCGCGATGGCGGGCAAATACCTCGGCCCGGCCTTCGACATCCACGGCGGCGGCGTCGACCTGCGCTTCCCCCACCACGAGAACGAGCTCGCGCAGTCGCGCGCGGCCGGGCGGGGGTTCGCGTCGTACTGGCTGCACAACGCGTGGATCACGACGTCCGGCGAGAAGATGAGCAAGAGCCTCGGCAACTCGCTGATCGTGCCGTCGGTGCTCGAGCGGGTCCGCGGCATCGAGCTGCGCTACTACATGGTCGCCGCGCACTATCGCTCCCACGTCGAGTTCTCCTTCGAGGCGCTCGACGAGGCGGCGGTCGCGTTCCGCCGGATCGAGGCGTTCCTCGAACGGGCGCGGACCGCCTTCGACGGCCCCTTCGACGTGGGGTTCTCCTCGACCGACGAGCCGTGGCAGTCCTTCGCGCAGGCGATGGACGACGATCTCGGCACTCCGGCTGCGGTGGCGGTCATCCACGAGGCCGTACGCCAGGGCAACAAGCAGTACGCCGAGGACGATCTCGAGGGCCTGAAGAAGACCTACGCCGTCGTCCACCGGATGCTCGACACCCTCGGTCTGGACCCCGCCGACCGGGCCTGGCAGGGCGGCGCCGCGGCTGACGACCGGCAGCAGCAAGCGCTCGACGTCCTCATCGGCTCGCTCCTCCAGGCGCGCACGACCGCTCGCGCGGAGAAGGACTGGGCCCGCGCCGACGAGATCCGCGACCAACTCAAGGACGCAGGGGTCGAGATCGAGGACACCCCCGACGGCCCACGGTGGACCATCGAGACGGGGAGTCTGTGACGTGGCAGGTAATTCGCAGCGCAAGGGCGCGATCAAGCGCACCGGCAAGGGCAACCCGACCGCGGGGTCGGGAGGTCGCGTACGCCGCGGACTCGAGGGCAAGGGTCCGACACCGAAGGCGGCGGACCGGCCCAATCACAAGGCGTACAAGGCGAAACAGCGCGCCGAGAAGTCCGCGGCCGCGCGACCGAAGCGCGGTCCCCGCAAGAGCGACGCCGAGTGGGTGGCCGGGCGCAACAGCGTCGTCGAGGCGCTGCGTGCGGAGATGCCCGTGACCGCGGTGTACGTCGCCGAGGGCGCCGAACGCGACGGCCGGCTGCGTGAGGTCTTCGCGACCGCCGCCGACCGGGGCATCTCGCTGCTCGAGGTCGGCCGCGGCGAGCTCGACCGACTGACCGGCGACGCGGTGCATCAAGGGCTCGCGGCCCGCGTGCCGGCGTACGAGTACGCCCACCCCAACGATCTGCTCAAGGCCGCCGAGGAGGCCGGCGAGCCGCCGCTGATCGTGGCGCTCGACTCGGTCACCGACCCGCGCAACCTCGGCGCCGTCATCCGAAGTGCTGCCGGCTTCGGCGCCCATGGGGTGCTGATCCCCGAGCGCCGCGCCGCCGGGATGACCGCCAGCGCCTGGAAGACCAGCGCGGGTGCGGCCGCGCGGGTGCCGGTCGCGCAGGCCACGAACCTGACCCGGGCGTTGAAGGCCTACCAGGACGCCGGCTGCATGGTCGTCGGGCTGGCCGCCGACGGCGACGTGTCGCTGCCCGATCTCGACCTCGCGGACGGCCCTCTCGTGGTCGTGGTCGGCTCGGAGGGCAAGGGCCTGGGCCGCCTCGTGGGCGAGACCTGTGACCAGCTCGTGTCCATCCCGATGAGCAGCCAACTCGAGTCGCTCAACGCCGGTGTGGCCGCCGCGATCGCGCTGTACTCGATCTCCCAGCGCCGGCTCAGCTGAGCAGCAGCCCGCTCAGGGTCTCGACCAGCCACTCCTCGACCTCGTCGTAGCTCCAGCCGTGCTCGAGCACGAGCTGGTCGATCGAGGGGGAGGACGCGAGGACGGTCAGGATCGCCCCGGCGCGCTCAACGCTCATGCCCTCGCGCAGGCCGCCCATCTGGGCGAGCGCGCCGGCGATCGCGTACTCGCCGTCGCGGTGATAGCCGTCCCCGGCCTGGACGACGGGGAGCAGGTCGGGCTCGGACTGGGCGGCCCCGCGTACGGCACGGATGATGTCGCCGCACTTCTCGTTGAGCTCGCGCACCAGGTGCATGTTGCGGCGCAGCAGTTCGTGCGGGTCGGTCGCCTGGCGTTGGTGTTCGTCGTTCTCCATGACACCGCCCTCCTCGTTGACGAACTCGACGAGGTTGCGGGCCAGTTGCGCCTTGGTGCCGATGCTGGAGTAGACGGTCGGCACCGATACGCCGGCCTCTGCGGCGATGTCCGCGACCGACGTGGCCGCGTATCCCGGGTCGGTGAACAGCGACCGGGCAGCGCGCAGGATCGCGGCGCGGGTCTGCTCGGCCTGGCGTTGCCGGTGCTCGGACCGGTAGGGCCTTGATGGACTCATTGACTCGAAACCATTCATATTGATAAGAATGCATTGATATTGAATAGGAGAACTCGCCATGAGCAACATACCCACGGTGGAGCCCCCGGGATCGCAGGCGCACGCAACGGCGGCGGCCGGATCGGTGCCCGTCCCGCCCTTCCCGGGGCCGCGGGTGACCGGCCTGTGCCTGGTCGCCGGCCCCGTGCTCGCGCTGATCGGCACCGTTCTCGGGATCGACTCCTACCGCGCCAAGGGCGCCGACTTCGTGGCCGCGATGGTCGCTCATCCGGACGGCTTCGGCTGGGCCGTCCAGATCGCCCTGGCATCCATGGTCCTCACGCTCGTGGCGGTGGGTGGACTCGCCGCGATGATCACCGCGCGTACGCCCGGCTGGGGACGCACGGCCGGGGTCGTCACGATGATCGGCCTGTGCGGCCCGATCTCTTTCGAATCGGTCTACTGGGCCGCATCGAAGATCACCGACACCGCCGCGCATCGCGCGGCAGCGGCGACCCTGATCGATCAGTCGCAGATCATCCCGCGCTCGGTCATGAACGTCACCGGCCCGTGCCTGGTCGTCGGCTTCATCCTGCTCGGTATCGCTGCCGCGAAATCAGGCGTGCTGGACCGGCCGCGGGCGATCCTGCTCGGCCTCACCTGCCTGATCCCGGCTGGCTTCATCTCCGGTCACCTCGTCATCTCCGCGGTGGCGTTCGCGTGCACCTGCGTGGCGTTGGTACCGCTCGGCCTGAGGGTGCTGCAGACTCGGTAGGACCGGCGCAGCCGCCATCCACGGCACGTGACGAAACGCTCGACCGGGCGTTATAAGCGTCATGGCGCGAAGCAAGCCCTGGGCCGCCCTGCTGGCGACCGCCCTCTCCGCCGCGGCCCTCGCGCTGCCGGCCGGCCCCACCCGGGCGGCGACAACTGACGACAACCCCAGCGTCCTCGCGGGTCAGACCGAGTCGGGGCAGGCGATCCCGTGCACCGCGCGTACGGACGGGATCGAGGTCTGCCACGGGAGTCTCGGCGCGAAAGGTGCACCGGACCTGCGCCTCAAGAGCTTCGACGGGACCGCGCTGGACATCTACGTGACCCTCCCCGCCGGTTATCGGCCGGGCACTGCGAAGCGG
>DASVMH010000116.1:0-7698 GCA_036384455.1 Marmoricola sp.
CGATCGCCGCGGTCGCGACCACCCAGCCTCCGACGACCACGAAGTCTGCTCCCGCGCGCTGGAGGGCGCCGACGACACGGTGGCCGCCGAGGCAGGTCACGCTGAGCGTACGGCCGATCGAGGCATGGACGCGGCCGCTGACGGTGACGTCCGCATAGGTCGCGACCCCGAGCTCGGCGGCCGCGGCCGAGCGCTCCTCCAGGTCGAGTCCGAGCCACTGCTGCTCGAGATCGTCGAAGAGCGCACCGAGCTCACCTGGGCCATCGGTCTGCTCCGGGCGGTCGGTCGTCACCATCAGCGACTACCCCACGCTCCGCAGGGTCAAACCCAGGCGGAGGCTGATGTGGCCAACCCGTTGACAACTCGGTCCACGCGACGTTTGATGCATTCATCAAGGTTATCCCAACGCAAACATACGTAAATGCAAGGATCACCATGGAATCTCTCGGGAAGTTCTCCCCCACGCGAGCGCTTGTCGCCCTCGCGACGTCCCTCGTCGCCGACACGGCGTCGACGGTCGGGCTCGTCCACGACCTGCCGCCGCGAAGCGATGGGTCGTCGGCCTTCGGCGCGCTGCTGCACCTGGTGTCCCTCGCGACGATCTCCGCGTGCACGACCTACGTCGCGGTCCTCCTCGCGGTCCTGATCCACGAGCACAGCTCCACCGGCCGGGCAACGAGTCCGTGGTGCCCGCGTGCGCTCAGACCAGCGCTCATCGCCCTGTGCAGCGCCGGGGCCGTCGCGAGCACGATCGGATCCGCAACGGCGTCCACCGCCGACGTGGGCGCACATCGGGCCGCCTCGGCCTCGACGGCGCTGCCCTCGTTGGACCGACCGCTCTCGCTCCCACCCCGGAGGGCCTCGACGACACCGGGTTCGGTGACCGTCCGGCCCGGCGACTCCTTGTGGTCCCTCGTACGAGAGCGGCACCCGGACGCCGACAACACCGCCACGGCACGTCTGGTCCAGGAGTGGTACCGCGCGGACGCGGCCGCCATCGGCGCGGATCCGGATCTCATCCATGTCGGCCTCGTGCTGAGGCTGCCGCCCGACGAGGCACCCCGATGAATGCGTCCACGGTGCGAGGGGTCGCCGCGGTCACCCGGCTCACCGCCCCGGCTCGACCACAGCATCCCCCCGAGGTCCAGGGCGCGCTCGCCCTCGACCTCGACCCGCACGACCACAGACGCGAGCCCGACAGCGTGCGCATGCGCGCGCTGTCGGTCCCCCGTGAGGACCTCGAGGCATTCGCGAAGCGGTTCTGCACCGCGACCATGGAGGTGCTCTCCGGCGATCGCGGCCCGGCTCAACTGCTGCGCTGGGTGACGCCGCCGGTCTACCTGCGGTTGGTGAACCGTTCGCGCGCCCTCGCCGGCGCGGGCGGCAGCGATCAGCGCCTACGCCAGGTGCGCGCCCATGTGCACAGCGTGCACGTCTTCTCCCCCAGCCCGGGGTGCGCCGAATTCAGCATGCACGTACGCCACGGTGCCCGCTCCCGCGCCGTCGCCGGCCGTCTGGAGGTGCGCAACGGCGCCTGGACGTGCGTGGCGCTGCAGTTCGGTTGACTCAGCCCGACACCCGGGTGGTGAGCCCGGTCGGCCCACCCGCACGGCCATGGCACTGCTTGTACTTCTTGCCCGACCCGCAGGGGCACTTCGCGTTGCGACCGACCCCGGCATACGGGTCGTCGGCGTTGGTCACGGTCGTCGAGCCGGACACCTCGGCGTCGCCGTCCTCGCCCGGTGCGGAGTAGGACAGGTTCTGGGGCGTCGACGAGGGCTGCAGACCCTTGGCCTGCAGCGGATGCTCGGCCACCGCTTCAGCAGCGTCGTCGTCGCCGTCCTCCTCCTCGAACTCGACCTCGAGGTGGAACAGGAAGCCCACGGTCTCCTCGCGGATCGCGTCCTTCATCACCGAGAACATGTCGAAGCCCTCGCGCTGGTACTCCACGAGCGGGTCGCGCTGGGCGTACCCACGCAGACCGATGCCCTCGCGCAGGTAGTCCATCTCATAGAGGTGCTCGCGCCACTTGCGGTCGAGCACGGACAGCAGCACCTGACGCTCGAGCTGACGCATCACCTCGTCGCCGATCTCGGCCTCGCGCGCTTCGTACGCCTTGTGTGCGTCGGCCTGGATGTCCGCGATCAACGTCTCGCGCTCCATGCCGTCGAGACCACCGGCCTCCTGGACCAGCCGCTCGTGGCTCAGCGAGATCGGGTAGAGGGAGCCGAGAGCGGTCCACAGTGCCGGCAGATCCCACTCCTCCGGGAACCCCTCGGTCGCCGCATGCACGTAGGACGAGACCACGTCGTCGATCATCTGCACGATCTGGTCGTGCAGGTCGGCACCTTCGAGGACCTCACGACGCTCGCCGTAGATCACCTCGCGCTGACGGCTCATCACGTCGTCGTACTTCAAGACGTTCTTGCGGCTCTCGAAGTTCTGCGCCTCGACCTGGCCCTGGGCGGACTGGATGGAGCGCGTCACCGACTTCTGCTCGATCGGCACGTCGTCGGGGACCTTGAGCGCGAGCAGCACCCGCTCGACCCAGTCGGACTTGAACAGCCGCATGAGGTCGTCCTGCAGCGAGAGGTAGAACCGCGACTCACCCGGGTCGCCCTGACGACCGGAACGACCGCGCAGCTGATTGTCGATGCGGCGCGACTCGTGGCGCTCGGTGCCCAGGACGTAGAGACCGCCGAGATCCTTGACGTCGTCGTGCTCCGCCTTGACCTGCTCGGTCACCTTCTCGACCGTGGCCGACCATGCGGATTCATACTCCTCGGCGTTCTCGACCGGGTCGAGACCACGCTTGCGCAACTCCTGGTCGGCGAGGAACTCCACCGAACCGCCGAGCATGATGTCGGTGCCTCGGCCGGCCATGTTGGTCGCAACCGTCACCGCGCCCTTGTGGCCCGCGAGGGCGACGACCTTGGCCTCGTCGGCGTGCTGCTTGGCGTTGAGGACGGTGTGCGGGATGCCCCGGCGCTTGAGCAGTCCGGAGAGCAACTCGGACTTCTCGACGGACGTGGTGCCCACGAGCACCGGCTGGCCGCTCCGGTTGCGTTCGGCGATGTCGTCGGCGACCGCGTCGAACTTCGCCTCCTCCGTGCGATAGACGAGGTCCGGCTGGTCGATCCGGGCCATCGGCATGTTGGTCGGGATCGGGACCACACCGAGCTTGTAGATCTTGTCGAACTCACTCGCCTCGGTCATGGCGGTACCGGTCATGCCGGAGAGCTTGGTGTAGAGCCGGAAGTAGTTCTGCAGGGTGATCGTCGCGAGCGTCTGGTACTCCTCGCGGACCTCGACGGCCTCCTTGGCCTCGATCGCCTGGTGCAGACCGTCGTTGTAGCGCCGACCGGAGAGGATTCGGCCGGTGTGCTCGTCGACGATGAGCACCTCGCCGTCGATGACGACGTACTCCTTGTCGTTGCGGAACAACTCCTTGGCCTTGATGGAGTTGTTGAGGAAGGAGATCAGCGGGGTGTTGGCCGACTCGTAGAGGTTGTCGATCCCGAGGTAGTCCTCGACCTTCGTGATGCCCGGCGCGAGGATCGAGACGGTGCGTTTCTTCTCGTCGACCTCGTAGTCGGTGTCCTTGTCGAGCGTGCGGGCGACCTTGGCGAATTCGGCGTACCAGCGCACGTCGTCCTCGGTCGGGCCGGAGATGATCAGCGGGGTGCGGGCCTCGTCGATGAGGATCGAGTCGACCTCGTCCACGATCGCGAAGTTGTGACCGCGCTGGACGCACTCCTCGATGGAGTTGGCCATGTTGTCGCGCAGATAGTCGAAGCCGAGCTCGTTGTTGGTGGCGTACGTGATGTCGCAGTTGTACGCGGTGCGCCGCTCGTCCGGGTCCATGTCGGGCAGGATCACGCCGACCGTGAGGCCGAGGAAGTGGTGCACACGACCCATCCACTCCGACTGGTACTTCGCGAGGTAGTCGTTGACGGTGACGACGTGGACGCCGTCCCCGGTGAGGCCGTTGAGGTAGGCCGGCAGCGTCGAGACCAGGGTCTTGCCCTCACCGGTCTTCATCTCGGCGATGTTGCCCAGATGCAGTGCGGCGCCGCCCATGATCTGGACGTCGAAGTGCCGCTGGCCGAGCACCCGCTTCGCGGTCTCACGCACCGTGGCGAACGCCTCCGGCATGATGTCGTCGAGGGTCTCGCCGTCCTCGAGACGCTGCCGGAACTCCGCGGTCATGCCGCGCAGCTCGTCGTCCGACATCTTCTCGAAGTCTTCCTCGATGGAGTTCACCGCTTTGGCAACGGCCTCCAGGCGGCGCAGGATCTTGCCTTCGCCGATGCGCAGGACCTTGTCGATGACGGACACAGAATCGAACTCCCCGGTTGGTGACGGACGCGGCCCATAGAACGGGCGGGACCATCCTAGGGCGTCCCTCCACATCCCGTGCGGTCAGCGCCCGACCGCGGCCGCCAATCGATCGGCGAGGTCGCCCCGTGGAGCGACCGAGATCGAGTCGAGACCCAGCCATCCGGCCAATGACTCGAGCTCTGCGGCGAGCTCGACGGCGGTGTCGTCAGGGGCGTGCTCCTCCGCGAAGGCCGCCTGCACCAGCAGAACGCCTCCACGCCGGTCGGCCTTCAGGTCGACCCGGGCCACGATCCGGTCGCCGAGGAGGAACGGCAGCACGTAGTAGCCGTACTGCCGCTTGTGCGCGGGGACGTAGATCTCGATGCGGTAGTCGAAGCCAAAGAGGCGAGCGGCGCGCTCGCGCTCCCACACCAGCGGATCGAACGGGCTCAGCAGTGCCCGGGCGCGGATCTTCCGGGGACGGGCGCCGTCGGCGAAGTCGCGGTGCAGGTAGGCCGGTCGCTTCCAACCCTCGATGGCGACGGGCACCAACTCGTCATCGTCGACGAGGTGCGCGATCGCGGCTCGGGCGTCTGCGACGCCCATGCGGTAGTAGTCGCGCAGACACTGCTCGGTGCCCACGCCGTGCGATCGCGCCGCACGGCTGATCAGTTCGTGAGCCGCGTCCGCTCCCGAGAGCGGTGCTGCGGCCAGGACATCAGCGGGCAGGACGCGCTCGGGGAGGTCGTAGACACACTCGAACTGCGAGTTGCGTCGTGCGATCGCGACGTCGCCGGAGGTGAACATCACGTCCAACGCGCGGCGGGTGGTCGACCAGTTCCAGCCCCACTGGTCCTTGCTGCGTGGCAGGCCGTCATCGAGCTCGCGGGCGGTGCTGGCGCCACGATCGGCGATCTCCGCGAGCAGGGACGCGATCAACTCGTCGGTGACTCCTTCGGAGCCCCACTTGCCGCGGCGCGATCGGTAGTGGTCCATCCGATGCCGCATCGCGGGCCACAACTCGACCGGCATCAGCGCCTGGACGTGCGCCCAGTACTCGACGAGGCGCCGCGGGCGACGCTCGATCGCGCGGGACAACAGGTCGGTGTCGTACGGGCCCATGCGGGAGAAGAGCGGCATGTAGTGCGCCCTCTGCAAGACGTTGACCGAGTCGACCTGCAGGACCCCCGTGCGGGCGAGCGTGCGGTCGAGGGTCCGCATGGTCGGGCGCTCGTGCCGCCGATCGCGGAACCCCTGCGCGGCCAGCGCGATCCGGCGCGCCTGCGCGGCACTCAACGACTCCACGACCGCGACCCTACGGAAGCGTCATTGGAGGTCTAAGAGATTTTCTCGAACCGCATAGAGCACCACTTCGACGCGCGAGTGCAACTGCAACTTCTCGAGGATGTTGCGGACGTGGTTCTTCACGGTGTTCTCGGAGATGAACAGCGCCTTGGCGGTGTCGCGGTTGTTGAGGCCCTTGGCGACCAGACGCAGCACCTCGAGCTCGCGATCGGTGAGCTTCGGCGTGGGGACGGCGTCCTTGGGGCTCTGGGACATCTGCTTGAACTCGTCGAGCAACTTGACCGCCATCGACGGGCTGATCAGCGACTGTCCCTGGGCGACCACGCGGATCGCCTGCGCCACCTCCTCGATCGAGGAGTCCTTCAGGAGATAGCCGGAGGCACCGTTCTTGACCGCCTCGTAGAGGTCGCCCTCCTCGTCACTCACGGTGAGCATGATGATCCGCGCGGACGGCACGAGTTCCTTGATCTTGATGCATGCCTGCAGCCCGGAGCGCTTCGGCATGCGTACGTCGAGGAGGACGACGTCGGGCACCGACTCCTGGGCGAGCTCGACCGCGGAGACGCCGTCGCCGGCCTCCCCAACCACCTCGATCCCGGGTTCGACGCCGAGCAGCATCGTCAGGCCGCGACGGAACAACTCCTGGTCATCGATCAGGATGACGCGCACCGGATCTCCGGCGAGCGGTGACGCCTCGTCGCTCAGGCTCTCGGACACACCGGCAATCATGGCAGAACCACGGCAGGTGCAGCGTCCTCGGCCGCGATCAGGTCAGATCGAGCGAGATCACGCCGTAGTCGTAGCCCTTGCGGCGGTAGACCACGCTCGGTCGCTCCGACTCCTTGTCGACGAACAGGAAGAAGTCGTGACCGACGAGTTCCATCTCGTACAGCGCCTGCTCGAGTCCGATGGGGGCGGCGACGTGTGTCTTCTCGCGTACGACCAGAGGCCCCTCACCCTCGACCGTGACCGGGCCGACCTGGTGGGTGATCACCTCGGTCTCCTCGACGAGCTCGACGCCGGGCTCCTCGGACCGGGCCATCGCTCGGGCCACGGACTCGGGCGTGTGCTGGCCGCGGTGGACCTTCCGTCGGTCCGCAGCGCGGCGCATCTGGGCCGTCATCTTGTCCAGCGCGAGGTCGAGGGCGGCCATCTTGTCCTCGGCGTCCGCCTCAGCGCGTACGACGGGGCCGCGCGACTTCGCCGTCAGCTCGACCTTGATGCTCCTCTCGGGTTCGCGCGGATGCTTCTGCTTGGTGACCTTGACCTCGACGCGGATGATCCGATGGTCGTGCTTCTCCAGTCGTGCGAGCTTCTCCTCGACGTGCCCGCGGAACCGGTCGGTGACCTCACAGTTGCGTGTGCTGACGACGACGTCCATGCATGCCTCCTCAGATGGTTGGGCTCGACCTGGATGTAGCTGGAGTCCGTCCGGCCGACCTGGTCTTCGACCCCACACCCGCCTGCTGAGGTGCTCGCAGCTTGATGCCACTAATGACCTTCTCCCCCGGATGCGTCGTGTCTGACGACGCGCGAAGGGCAGGACTTACGACTAAGCCGCACCGTGATCGGCGACCGGTCACGGGTTGCCCCGCTTCCGGATGCGCCTTACGTGGACCGTTTCGCCTGCGGCTGGCTTCGGCTTGCCGGGCGGCAGCACGCCTCCCGACGCAACCACGGACCCGGACGGACTCCATATAGAGACGTTAGTGGGCCTTGGCCGAAAGCGGTAGGGAACGGCGAACAGTCGCGGCCAGACACACGATCGCGGCCACCGGGATCCCCGACTCCTCGAGCGCACGTTGCGCCTCCCGGGCCGTGGCACCGGTGGTCAGCACGTCGTCGCAGACCACTACATGGCCACCTGTTCGGACGAGCGCCGCCCGCGCGCGTGCGCGCACCGCCATCGAGTCGCGGAGGTTGGCAGCACGACCGGCGGCATCGAGTCCGGACTGGTCGGCGACCGGCAGGCGGCCGCGCAGCAGCGGCAGCACCGAGATGTGGCGATGCGGCCGGGTGAGCGCGGCGCCGGCGCGCACGATCCGCAGCAACGGGTCGTGACCACGCGCGCGT
>DASVMH010000117.1:0-17918 GCA_036384455.1 Marmoricola sp.
CTCACATCCTCGATGGGTCGCGGCTGGGTCTGTCGAGGATGCGTTCACACCGACGTTCTCGCCGGCTGGGTTGTGCGCTCCTGGTCGTGCCGGCTGAGCTCAGGTCTCAGGTTTCGAGACATACTCACTGACTGACTTGACATCCCGTAGGTGAAGTAGACGTAGAGGTGCCCGGCCTCGCCGAACATCACCGCGTTGCGCGGGGTCTCGCCGCGGTACGCGTGGGAGCCGGGATCGTTCGCGCCGTCGTACGCCTCCACCTCGGTGATCCGCACGGCGACGTCGTCGTGGCGCAGCACCGCGCCGAGCACGCGTGGCGCCACTTCCAGCACCGGACCGGACAGCGCGGAGCGGAGGTTGGTCATGCGGGCAGTCTCGCACTCGTTGTCGGTGCTCCCTGGCAGGGTGTCGCACATGCCGGTGACCGCCCTGGACGTCCGTGAGATCGCACTGCGACTGCCGCGCGCCTACGAGGCGTGGGTGCGCGACTACCGCAAGTTCCGCGTCGGGCGGATCGTCTTCGCGACGGTGAGTCCCGACGAGACCGAGCTCGGGTTCGGCTTCCCCCGTGAGGAGCGCGAGGATCTCGTCGCGGCGGAGCCGGAGAAGTTCTTCCTGCCGCGCCGCGCGGTCGACCTCCGCTACCAGTGGGTCTGCGCCAAGCTTGCCGCCCTCGACCTCGACGAGCTCGAGGAGTTGATCATCGACGCGTGGACGATGTGCGTGCCGGCGTTCCTGGCCCAGGAGTGGTTCGAGGAGCACCCGCGGGGTCAGGCGAGCCGCGACCTCTGACGCGCGACCGAGGCACGCAACTCGCCGAGCTGTTCGCCGACCCGCACCGGCGCGGTGCCGCCGCGGCCGTCACGGGACGCCACCGAACCGGCAGCGGTGAGCACCGAGCGGACACCGGCGTTCAGACGCGGGTCGATCGCGGCGAAGTCCTCGTCGGTCAACGCATCGAGCTCGATGCCGCGTTCCTCGCACACGCGTACGCATGCGCCGGCGATCTCGTGGGCCTCTCGGAAGGGCACCCGCTCGCGGACCAGCCACTCGGCGATGTCGGTGGCCAGCGAGAAGCCCTGCGGTGCCAGCTCGGCCATCCGGTCGGTGTCGAAGCCGAGGGTGGCGACCATCCCGGTGAAGGCGGGCAGCAGCACCTCGAGGGTGTCGATGGAGTCGAAGACCGGCTCCTTGTCCTCCTGCAGATCGCGGTTGTACGCCAGGGGCAGACCCTTGAGCGTCGCGAGCAGCCCGGCGAGGTTCCCGATCACCCGACCGGCCTTGCCGCGCGCGAGCTCGGCGATGTCGGGGTTCTTCTTCTGCGGCATGATGCTCGACCCGGTGGAGAAGGCGTCGTCGAGACGGACGAAGCCGAACTCCTTGGTGTTCCAGAAGATGATCTCCTCCGCGAAGCGGCTCAGGTCGACCCCGGCCATCGCGGCGACGAAGGCGAACTCGGCGACGAAGTCACGGCTGGCGGTGCCGTCGATCGAGTTGGCCGTCGAGTCGGTGAAGCCCAGCTCACGGGCGACCGCCTGCGGATCGAGTCCGAGGCTCGAACCCGCGAGGGCGCCGGCGCCGTAGGGCGAGTCGACCGCGACGCGGTCGTCCCAGTCGGCCCAGCGGTCGACGTCACGCAGCAGCGCCCAGGCGTGCGCCATCAGGTGGTGGGCCAGCAGCACCGGCTGGGCGTGCTGCAGGTGCGTGCGCCCCGGCATGATCGCCTCTGGATGGGCGGCCGCCTGATCGGCGATGGCGTCGACGAGGTCCAGCACCAACGCGCGGACGTTACGCCCGTGGTCGCGGAGGAACGCCTTGAACAACGTCGCCACCTGGTCGTTGCGCGAACGGCCTGCCCGCAGTCGACCACCGAGCTCGGGTCCGACCTCCTCGATCAGCAGCCGCTCGAGGGCGCCGTGCACGTCCTCGTCGCTGGGGTCAGGACGCAGCTCGCCGGTGGCGTACCGCTCCCCCAGCGCGTCGAGACCGGCGACGAGACCGGCCAGGTCAGCGTCGGTCAGCAGCCCGGCGGCATGCAGCACCCGCGCGTGCGCGCGCGATCCGGCGAGGTCATAGGGCGTCAGCCGCCAGTCGAAATGCGTCGAGACCGACAGTGCCTCGAGCTCCGAGCTCGGCCCGCCCGCGAACCGGCCGCCCCAGAGCTTGCCGGTGTTGGTGGTCCCCGGGTCCGTCATGCGTCGTCCTGTCCGTGGCTTCTATTGGCCATCTCAAGCATCCTGCGGGCGAGTTCGTCGCCGCCGCCCGGGTCACGCGTGATCACCAGCAGGGTGTCGTCCCCGGCGATCGTGCCGAGGACGTCGCCGAGCTCGGCCTTGTCCATCGCCGAGGCGAGGAAGTTCGCGGCACCGGGTGGTGTGCGGAGCACGACCAGGTTGGCACTCGAATCCGCCGAGACGAGCAGCTCGGCACACAACCGCGCGAGCCGCGCCTCACTGGCGGCCGACTCCCGCGCGACGATCGGCGTGCGGTCGCCGCCCTCTCCGGGAACGGCGTAGACCAGGTTGCCGTCCGTGGACCGCACCTTGACCGCATCGAGCTCGACGAGGTCGCGCGACAGCGTCGCCTGGGTGACGCTCACCCCGGCGTCGGCGAGCAGGTCGGCCAGCTCGGTCTGGGAGCGCACCTGCTCGGACTCGAGCAGGTCGATGATGCGTTGCTGCCGGGCGCTCTTGGTCAGCGGGATCGCGGTCGACATGGTCAGCTCCCCTCCGCCTGCTCGAAGAGCCAGGCGAGGACGGCCTTCTGGGCGTGCCGGCGGTTCTCCGCCTGGTCCCACACGACGCTGCGAGGACCGTCGAGCACCTCGGCGGTGATCTCCTTGCCGCGATAGGCCGGCAGGCAGTGCAGCACGATCGCGTCAGGATTTGCGAGCGCCACCACATCGTCGTTGAGCTGCCAGGGGCCGAACGTCGCGACGCGCTGTGCCGCCTCGTCCTCCTTGCCCATCGAGATCCAGGTGTCCGTGACGAGCACGTCGGCGCCCTTCGCGGCATCGCCGGGATCGTCGACGAACTCCGCCGACCCACCCGTGCCCGCTGCGATCGCCTGCGCCTTGGCGAGGATCTCCGGGTCGGGAGCGAACGCCTGCGGACCGCTGACCCGGATGTGCATGCCGGCAAGAGCGCCGGCCAGCAACGTCGAGTGGCCCATGTTGCAGCCGACGTCGCCGAGGAACGCCAGCGTCTGCCCCGTCGGCGCACCCTTGTGCTCGGTGATGGTGAGCAGGTCGGCGAGCAGTTGGCAGGGGTGGAACTGGTCGGTGAGCGCATTGACCACCGGTACGCCCGCGGTCGCGGCCATCTCGTCGACGCGCGACTGGTCGCCCGTACGCCACACGATCGCGCTGACCTGGCGACCGAGGACCCTCGCGACGTCGGCGATCGACTCGCGCACGCCGATGCCCGCGAGGTTCCCGTCGACGAGCAGCGGGTTGCCACCGAGCTCGGCGATGCCGGCCGCGAAGGACGTCTGGGTGCGCAGGGTGGGCTTGTCGAAGATCAGCGCCACCGACTTCGGTCCGGCGAGCGGCTTGGCGTCGTACGGCGCCGACTTGTAGGACGCGGCCAGAGCGAGGATGTCGGCCTGCTCGGCCGCGGTCAGGTCGTCGTCACGCAGCAGATGTCTCATGCCTGTGCCCTCTCCAGGATCGACGCCCAGGCGCTCCCGAACGAGCTGATGTCGTCCTCGGTCACGGTCAGCGGAGGCGCGAATCGCAGCCGCGACGGTCCGGTCGCGTTGATGATGAAGCCCGCCTCCTGCGCAGCGGCCACCACCTCCGGGGCGAAGTCACCGACCAACTGGGCGCCCAGGAGGAGGCCCTCGCCGGAGACCTCGGCGACCTCGTCCTCGGCCACCAGCGCGTTGCGGAGCTGGTCGCCGCGCTTCGCCGCTGCGTCGAGCAGTCCTTCGTCCTCGATCACGTCGAGGACGGCGAGCGCAGCCGCGCACGCGACCGGGTTGCCACCGAACGTGGTGCCGTGGTTGCCGGGCTGGAGCAGGTCGCTCGCCGCCCCCGTGGCGATGCAGGCACCGATCGGGAACCCACCGGCCAGGCCCTTCGCGACGGTCACGACGTCGGGGATGCCGACCGGCTCCAGTGCCGGCGACTGGTGGGCGAACCAGTGACCGGTGCGACCCATGCCGGTCTGGATCTCGTCGAGCCACAGCAACGCGCCGTTGTCGGTCGCGATCCGCCGGGCCGCGGCGAGGTAGTCGGTCGGCGGGACCAGCACCCCGGCCTCGCCCTGGTAGGGCTCCAACAGGATGGCCGCCGTCTGCTCGGTGACTGCGGCGGCGAGGGCCTCCTCGTCGCCGTACGGCACGAAGACGACGTCGCCCGGCAGCGGCTCGAAGGGCTCGCGGTAGGCCGCCTTGGAGGTGAGCGCGAGGGCACCCATCGTGCGGCCGTGGAAGGAGCCCTCGGCGGCGACGACCTGCGTCCGGCCGGTGCGGCGGGTCAGCTTGAACGCCGCCTCGTTGGCCTCGGTGCCGGAGTTGGTGAAGAACACCTTGCCGTCGGCGCGCAGCAGTGCCAACAGCTTCTCGGCAAGCGCGATCTGCGGCTCAGAGGCGAAGAAGTTGGAGATGTGGCCGAGGGTCTGCAGCTGCGTCGTGACGGCATCGACGAGCCGCGGATGCGCATGTCCGAGCGCGTTGACGGCGATCCCGCCGAGGAGGTCGACGTACTCCTTGCCGTCGGCGTCCCAGACGTGCGCACCACTCCCCCGGACGAGCACCGACTTGGGCTGCCCGAAGGTGTTCATCAGCGCACCCGAGTAGCGCAGCGTCCACGCTGCGTTGGATCCTGCGTTGCTCATGACTGCTTCGCCTTCCGGATCTTGGTCTCGACACCGGGGAGCACCTGGGTGCCGACGCCCTCGGCGGTGAACAGCTCCAGCAGCACGGCGTGCGGCTCGCGGCCGTCGACGACGGTCGCACGGGGTACGCCACCGGTGACGGCGTTGAGGCAGGCCTGCATCTTCGGCACCATGCCGCTCGCCAACGACGGCATCAGCTCCGCGAGCGCCTCGGGGCTGATCTCGCCGATCACGTCGTCGCTGGCCGGCCAGTCGCGGTACAACCCCTCGACGTCGGTGAGGACGAGCAGCTTCTCCGCGCCGAGGGCGACCGCGAGCGCGGCCGCCGCGGTGTCGGCGTTGACGTTGTGCACGGCCCCGTCGGGGTCGGGAGCGACGGATGAGATCACCGGGATCCGGCCGGCCTCGATGACGTCGAGGACCGCCTCGGGGCGTACGGACGCGACCTCGCCCACCAGGCCCAGGTCGACCTCCTCGCCGTCGACCATGGTGCCGGTGCGACGCGCCGTGAACAGACCCCCGTCCTCACCGGAGAGTCCGACCGCGAGCGGGCCGTGGGCGTTGATCAGGCCGACGAGCTCGCGCTGCACCTGGCCGACCAGCACCATCTGGACCACGTCCATGGACTCGTCGGTGGTCACCCGCAGGCCACCCTTGAACTCGCTGTGGATGCCGAGCCGGTCGAGCATCTGGGAGATCTGCGGGCCGCCGCCGTGCACGACGACCGGCTTGAAGCCGGCATAGCTCAGGAAGACGACGTCCTCGGCGAAGTCGCGCTTGAGCTGATCGTCGGTCATCGCGTTGCCGCCGTACTTCACCACCACGATCTTGTCGTGGTACTCCATCAGCCACGGCAGCGCCGCGGCCAACGTCTCGGCCTTGGCAGGCTCCACAGCCGGTCTCATCTCGGTGTCCTCCTCCTGGCCGCTCACGAGCTGTGCTCCATTGCTCGCTCGGCACACCTTGCTCCGGGCCTCGCTGCGCTCGTTTCCTCACAAGGCGGCCGCACGAGCTGTACGCGCTGTTCTCGTGGACGTACGCGTGGGTCAGATCGTTGGTCCAGATCATCGCTTCGTGGGGACCTGACTTGAGGTCCACAGTGACCGTGACCTGCCGGGGCCCGAGGTCGACCAGGGCGGGGTCCTCGGCGGGCGTGGAGGTGCGGCACACCCAGACGTCGTTCATCGCGACGTCGAGATCGGCCGGGTCGAAGGCGGCCCCCGTGGTGCCGATGCTGGCCAGCACCCGGCCCCAGTTGGGGTCCTTCCCGAAGACGGCGGCCTTGAAGAGGTTGCTGCGCGCGATGCTGCGTCCCACCTCGAGGGCATCGGTCTCGGACGCGGCGCCCGTGACGGTGATCGCGATCTCGTGGTCCGCGCCCTCGGCGTCCGCGAGGAGTTGCAGTGCCAGGTCGTGACAGGCCTGCGTGAGCGCCTCGGTGAAGTCGGCCTCCGTCGGTTGCACGCCGGAGGCGCCGCTGGCGAGCAGGGTGACGGTGTCGTTGGTGCTCTGACAACCGTCGGAGTCGAGCCGGTCGAAGCTCGCCGCGGTCGCCGCCCGCAACGAACGATCCAGCGCGGCGGCGTCGAGGTCGGCGTCGGTGGTGAGCACGACCAGCATCGTGGCCAGTGCCGGCGCGAGCATGCCCGCGCCCTTGGCCATCCCGCCGATGCTCCAGCCCTCGCCCTCGACGTGGACCTGCTTGCTGACGGTGTCGGTGGTCATGATCGCGGTCGCCGCGTCGGCCCCGCCGTCGCCGCTCAGGGTCGCGACCAACGCGTCGACACCGTCGAGCAGCGCCTGCCGGTCGTTGGCCAGACCGATGAGGCCCGTCGAGCAGACCACGACGTCGATGGCGCCGATGCCGAGGCCGGTCGCCACCTGCTCGGCGGTCGCGTGTGTGGTCTGGAATCCGTCGGCGCCGGTGTAGCAGTTGGCACCGCCGGAGTTGAGCACGACGGCGCGTACGGAGCCGTCCTTGACGACCTGCTCGCTCCACAGCACCGGGTTGGCCTTGCACCGGTTGCTGGTGAACACGGTCGCACTCGCGCTCGACGGCCCGTCGTTGACGACGAGCGCCATGTCGGGCGCGCCGGTGCTCTTCAGGCCGGCGGCGACGCCCGCGGCCCGGAAACCCTTCGGTGCGGTGACACTCACGGGGCCACTCCTACGCTGCTCAGGCCCGTGGTCTCCGGGAGACCGAGGGCGAGGTTCATGCACTGGACGGCGGCACCGCCGGTGCCCTTGGCGAGGTTGTCGACGGCGCCGACGATCACCACCCGTCCGGCGTCCTCGTCCACCGCGAGTTGCAGGTGGACGCTGTTGGAGCCGAGCACGGCCCCGGTCGAGGGCCACTGGCCCTCGGGGAGCAGGTGCACGAAGGGCTCCTCGGCGTACGCCTTGGCGTACGCCGCGCGCAGGTCGTCGGCACCCACGCCGTCGGCGATGGTGGCGGTGCAGGTGGCCAGGATGCCCCGCGGCATCGGCACCAGCAGCGGAGTGAAGCTCACGGACACGTCGGTGCCGGTGAGCGCGGAGAGGTTCTGCACGATCTCGGGCGTGTGCCGGTGCACGCCGCCCACGCCGTACGCGGACACCGAGCCCATCACCTCGCTGCCGAGCAGGTTCGTGGCGGCCTTCTTGCCGGCACCGCTGGTGCCCGACGCCGCAACCACGACGAGGTCGTCGGCTTCGACCAGACCGGCCGCCACCGCCGGCGCGAGTGCCAGGGAGCTGACGGTCGGGTAGCACCCGGGCACCGCGATCCGCCGCGCCCCGGTCAGGGCCTCCCGGTTGCCGGGAAGCTCCGGCAGGCCGTACGGCCAGGTGCCGGCGTGTGCGGAGCCGTAGAACCTCTCCCAGACGCCCGCGTCGGTGAGCCGGTGGTCGGCACCGCAGTCGATGACCACGACGTCGTCGGGCAGCGCCGCCGCGATCTCCCCCGACTGCCCGTGCGGCAGCGCGAGGAAGACGACGTCATGACCCGCGAACGCCTCCGGCGTGGTCTCCTCGAGCACGCGCTCGGCCAGCGGGACCAGATGCGGCTGCAACGAGCCGAGCGTGTTCCCGGCGTTGCCGCCCCCGGTCAGTGCGCCGATCTCCACGGCCGGATGACCCAGCAGCAGGCGCAGCACCTCGCCCCCGGCGTACCCACTGGCCCCGGCGACGCCCACCTTGTACGTCTGCATATGCATGACTATACAGACTTATGCATGTATTCCCAACATGCTCGGTGAGCACCCCGCGGCAGCGGCCCCTAGACTTTTGCCATGCCGACAAGCCATCGGGCGAAGAAGAGGATGACGCTCTCCGCCCGGGCGATCATCCTCGCCGTCCTCGCGGTCGTCGCGATCGCTGCGGTCGGCTACCTCGTCCTCGGCCTGCTGACGGGCTCGTCGGACCACGACACCGGCGGCGCGAATTCCGCGCCCATTACCAGCCCCACCGCCAGTCCGACCGCCTCCGCATCGGTGCGGCCGAGTGCGCCGGCAACGCCGTCGCCGAGTGCTCCGAGGACGACCGCCGCACCGACCATCACGAAGGTGCCGGCATCGCCGCCGCACGCGCTCAGCATCGGCACGACGATCAGCGATGCTCCGTTCGGCAGCGCGGTCGCCCCGGTCTCCGGCCGGCTCATCCCCGACGCCCCCGAGCAGCTCCAGCGGCTCTCCGACCGCGGCATCCCCGGCAGCCCCGGCACCGACACCGTGGTCCTGGTGGGCGCCAGCAGCACGTCGGGCCGTGGCGCCCTCGACGGCATCGACGACGTACGTACGGGTGCACAGATCGTGCTCGAGACCCAGAACGCCCGGCTCACGTACAAAATCACCAGCGCCACCGACGTCGACGCCGACCAGGTGCTGACCTTGCCCGCTGTGACGGAGAAGCACACCGACCGGCTGGTCATCGACTGCGCCCACTACGACGACGCGCACCGGGTCGGCTCGGACCGGGTGCTCGTCGCCACCCTGGTGAAGGCCGAGTCCATGCGGCCGTGAAAGCCGGAGCAGGCGGCGTGAAACCGCGGTGAAAGGTGGACCGGTCACCGTGGGGTCATGCGAAACGATCACACCACCCCGGCCGGCCCGATCGCCGACACCGCGGTGCACGCCCGCGGCCTGGTCAAGCGCTTCGGCGACCTGACCGCCGTCGACGGCATCGACCTCGAGATCGCCCGTGGCGAGATCTACGGCGTCCTCGGCCCCAACGGCGCCGGCAAGACCACCACCTTGAAGATGCTGGCCACGCTGCTCCCCATGGACGAGGGCGAGGCGCAGCTCTTCGGCGTCGACGTACGCCGCGAACCGCACCGGATCCGCCAGCTCATCGGCGTCACCGGTCAGTACGCCTCCGTCGACGAGAACCTCACCGCGATGGAGAACCTGCGGCTCTTCGGCCGCCTCCAGGGTCTCTCGGGGACCCGTTCCCGCAAGGTCGCCGGCGAGCTGCTCGAGCGGTTCAGCCTGCAGGATGCGGCGGACCGCCCCCTGGAGAAGTTCTCCGGTGGCATGCGCCGTCGCCTCGACCTGGCTGCCAGCCTGATCACCCGTCCCCCGTTGATCTTCCTGGACGAGCCGACCACCGGCCTCGACCCGCGCACCCGCGGCGAGATGTGGGACACGATCCGCGACCTCGTCGAGAGCGGTTGCACGGTGCTGCTGACCACGCAGTACCTCGACGAGGCCGATCAGCTCGCCGACCGGATCGCCGTCATCGACCGCGGCGTGATGGTCGCCGAGGGCACCGCCGATCACCTCAAGTCGCTCGTCGGTGTCTCCACGCTCCAGCTCGACCTCACCGACGCGGGCACCCTGCCCGCGGCGGCCGACGTCGTCCGCCGGCGCATCGGCGCCGAGCCGGTGCTGTCGGCCGAACGCAGCCGGATCAACGTGCCCCTCGACGACGCGGACGACGCTGCAGAGGTGCTCATCTCGCTGCGTGAGGCCGGCGTCGGCCTGGCCGGGATGAGCCTGTCCAAGCCCAGCCTCGACGAGGTGTTCCTGACGCTGACCGGTCACGACGCCGCGGACCAGAACGAGACGACCACCACGACGAATGAGGAGGTGGCCTGATGGCAACGACCACCATCGCCCCTGAGAGCACGACCGCGGCCGCGCCGCAGTTCGACACCCTGCCCGCGCGGCCCTCCGTGCAGGACACCGTGAGCCAGACGATGACCCTCGCCTGGCGCGCACTGATCAAGATGCGCCGCAACGTCGAGCAGTTCTTCGACGTCACCATCCAGCCCCTGCTGTTCACCGCGATGTTCGCCTTCCTCTTCGGCGGCGCGGTCACCGGGCAACACGGCAGCGACGGGGTCAAGGCCTACCTCCCGATGATCATCACCGGGATCCTCGGCCAGACCGTGCTCACCGCCTGCATCGCCACCGGAACGCAGTTGCGCGAAGACATGGACAAGGGCGTCTTCGACCGGTTCAAGGTGCTGCCGATCGCCCGGATCGCACCCCTGGCCGGCCCCATGGTCGCCGACCTGGTGCGTTACCTGATCGCCTCCACGCTCACCTTCGCGACCGGTATCGCGCTGGGCTACCGCCCCGGCGGCGGTGTACCCGGCGTGGTCGCGTCGATCCTGCTCGCCATGGTCGCGGGCTGGTCGCTGGCCTGGGTCTTCACCTGGGTGGGCACCATCGGCAAGAACGCGACGTCGGTGCAGGGCATCTCGATGATCATCATGTTCCCGCTCACCTTCATGTCCAACGCGTTCGTCCCGACCAGCACGATGCCGCACTGGTTGAAGGTCTTCGCCGACATCAACCCGGTCTCGCACATCATCTCCGCGATCCGCGACCTCGCCAACAACGGCGCGGTCACGGGTCAGGTGGGCTGGGCGCTGCTCGGCTGCGCGGTCGTGATCGCGATCTTCGCCCCGCTGTCGGTGCGCAGCTTCAACAAGCACATGTGATCACAGCGTCCGAGCCAGGGCGAGCCGCTCGGCGAAGGGCAAACCCTTGAACTCCTCGACCAACCGGTCGAGGAGTTCAAGGCGTCCGTGGGCCTCGACGACCTCACGGACTTTCGCCCAGGCGAAGACCGGCTGGAAGCGGGGGTACGCGAACACCCGGCCCATGGCGATCCGGCGTACCGCCGCATCGGCCTCCTCGCCCTGCGCACCACTGCGCAGCCGCCACGCCCCGATGGCGACCAGCATCGCTCCGGAGACCGGGAAGTCCACGCGGGTCAACTCCTCGGCGCTGGTGATCCCGATCGCGTCCAGACGCTCGGCGAACTCGACCGCAGCGCCGTCGACCGCGCCGTGGTAGGCGTGCGCGAACACCACGACCGCGAGCGTGTACGTCGTCCAGGGTGCTGCGCCGTACTCCCCGAAGTCCGGCTCGATGGACTCCTCGGCCAGGCGCCGGCGAAACCTGCGCTCGACCTCTTCTGCGATGCCCGCCGCATCGGCGTAGTGGCGCAGCCCGCTGTCCACGTGGCCACGTGCCAACTCGATCTCGGCGCGACACTGCAGCAGCGCGAGGCGTACGTCGATGTCCGCGTCGGCACGGTCGCCGGCGGACTCCTCGAGTCGGGCGAGATCGGCCTCGGCCACGTGCACCCGGCCCGCAACGGCGTCGGCGAGGATCCGGATCACCTGGATCTGGACGGCGTCCTCGGTGGAGCTGACCGCCTCGATCACGGGTAGTGCTCGCTCGGCGTACCGGGCCGCGGCCACGAGGTCCTCCTCGGCGGCGGAGAGCGAACACAACTGTGCCTGCAGTTGCGCCGGTTGCCAGGGACCGTCGGCGGGATCGGTCATTGCCAGCGCCTGCCGAGTGGCGGCCAGCGCCCCGGGAAGGTCGCCGGCGTTCTCGCGGACGTGGCCGAGCAGCATCAACGCGATGCCACGCTCGTGCCGGTTGCCGTCCCGGCCCACCGCCTCGAGCACCTCCCTCGGATCGTCATGGTCCACCGCGAGCAGTGCGATCCGGCGCATCGCGTCGGCCACGCCGTCGTCGCCGGCCTCGCCGAGGTCCCGCAGGAGCCTGACCGAGTCGGCGCCGGCGTCACCGGTGAACACGGTCAGCAGCGTCACGCAGGCCGCCACCACACCGCGCCATGCGGACAACTCGTCGGCCCCGGGCGGCGGTGCCGCTGCGGCCGCCTCCAGCACGCGCGGGGTGAAGGCGAGCATCGCGAAGTGATCGCCCCGGATCGTCCAATACTCGCTGAGCAGACCCATCACCGGGATCGCCGCAGACGCGTCGCCGTCGTCGAGCGCTCCGCGGAGCACGACGACGAGGTTGCCGACCTCGTCGGCGACCCGATCCAGCGTGGCCAGTTGGTCCACGGAGAAGAGCCGGCTCATCTGTGCCGCCGCGTAGCCCACTGCCCACCTGCGGATCGCGGCACGTACGTCCGCGGCGGCGCCGCTCTCGGCGAGCTCCCTGAGCCCGAATTCGCGCACCGTCTCCAGGAACCGGTAACGCACCCCGGAGTCGCCCTCCTGCACCACGAGCAACGACTGGTCGGCCAGCTCCCCCAGCTGGGTCGGCGCATCGGGGCCGAGCAGGTGTTCGGCGGCGTCGAGGGAGAAGCCGTCGGGGAATCCCGCCAGCGTGCGCAGCGCGGCCTGGTCGTCCGTGCGCAGCAGGTTCCAGCTCCACTCGATGACGGCCTCGAGGGTGCGGTGCCGATCGGGTGCGGATCGGTCGCCGTGGGCGAGCAGCGCGAACCGGTCGTCGAGGCGCCGGGTGATCTCCGCGACCGACATCACCCGGGTCTTCGCGGCAGCCAGCTCGATCGCGAGCGGGAGCCCGTCGAGACGGTCGACCAGGGTGGCGACCTCGCTCGGATCGAGCTGGACCGACGGGCGCGCCGCGCGGGCACGCTGCCCGAACAGCTCGGCGGCCGACGCACCCGGTAGTTGCGGGAGGGCATAGACGTATTCGGACGCGATACCCAGCGGAGCCCTGCTCGTGGTGAGCACCCGGACGGTGTCGGTGACGCCGACCAGCGTCGCGACGAGGTCCGCGACCGCGTCGACGACCTGCTCGCAGTTGTCGAGGATCAACAGGGTCGGCGCGCCGAACTGGCTCACCACCCGCTTCCACAGATCGGACTCGGACACCGGTCGGCGGGTCGGACCCCGTAACCCCGTCGGCACCGCGTCCACGACGCCGAGCGCCTCGGCGACCCGAGGGAGCACCCCCTCAGGCGAGCGCACCGCGACGAGTTCGACGAAGTGCACCACCGGTTCCGGCGTCAGCCGACCGAGGAGGTGCGCCATCCGGGTCTTGCCGAGTCCGCCGGGGCCGACCATCGAGACCACCCGGTGGGTGCTCAACAGCCCGCGCAGCGCGGCGACGTCCTCGTCGCGCCCGATCAGGGGCGTCGCGTCGTAGTGCAGCCCGGCACGCACAGGTGCGTCGCGGGCGAGGAGCTCGAGATGCAGCTGCCGAAGCGTGGGTCCCGGCTCGACGCCGAGCTTCTCCCGGACCGCCTCGGCGTACGCCGCATAGCGCTCGAGCGCGGCGGCGACCCCGCGCACATCGGCCTCCGCACGCAGGACGTCGGCGAGCAGGTCCTCGTCGTCCACGCGCACGGTCAGGGCCGGCTCCAGCAACGACAACGCCTCAGCACTCTCCCCACGGGAGACGAGTACCGAGCCCAGGACACGCCGCACGCGCGCCTGCTCGGACCGGACGACCTCGGCCAGATCCGACACGGCCCCGTCGGCGAGCCCGTCCCCCGGAGGGACCTCGATCGCCAGCGCATCTCGTGCCGCGAGCCGAGCCACGTCGAGGTCGCCGGCCGTGTAGGCCGACTCCACCGCCGCGGCCCGCTCCCTGACGGCCAGGGCATCCACATCGGACGCGGTGAGCGCGAGCCGGTAGCCGGCCGGACCCCTGTCGATGACGCCGGGATCGGTGCGCGAGCGGATCCGCGAGACCAGCACCTGCAGGGCCTTGCCCGGGTGGGCCGGCGGCTCGTCGGGCCAGACCTCGGCGGCCAACGCCTCGTCCGAGAGGCCGTGCGGCCATGCGGTCGCGAGCGCGCACAGGAGGGCGCCGGCCCGATCTCCCGGCAGCGGCTCGCCCTCCCAGCGGGCTCCGTCGAGGAGGCTGAGTCTCCGGCCGTCGCGCGCCATCAGATCACGCCCGCTGCACGGCTCCGTGTCGTTCGGCGGCGACCGCGACGGCGGCGTCACGGGCCGCGGCGGTCTCCTCCTCGGTGAGGGTGCGATCCGGTGCCCGGAAGCGCAGCGCGTACGCCAGCGACTTGTGCCCCTCGGGCACCTGGTCGCCGGCGTAGACGTCGAAGAGTCGCACCGACTCGCAGAGCGCACCCGCGCCCTCGCGCAGCGCGTCCGCGACGGCGGCCGAATCCACGTCGCCGGCGACGATCAGGGCCACATCCTCCTTCGCCACCGGGAAGGAGGAGAAGTCAGGAGCCGGGACGACCGGGACGGCACGTTCGATGAGTGCGGACAGGTCGAGTTCGCCGGCGGCCGCGCGCGCCGGCAGGCCGTACTCCGCGCACACCCGCGGGTGCAACTCGCCCGCGTATCCGACCACGACGTCGTCGACCCGTAGCTCCGCACAACGCCCCGGGTGCCATGGGGCACGTTCGGTGTTGGTCGCGGTCAGCTCGAGCCCGAGCGCCGCGGCGACGTCGCGGGCGGCCCGGATCGCGTCGCTCCAGCTCGCGGCACGACCCGCGCCCCACCAGCCGGATCGCTCACGCTCGCCGACGAGGGCGTACGCGAGGTGGTGCGGCTGTGCCGGCAGCGCCTGCTGCAGCGCCTCGAACTCCGCATCGGTGGGCCGGTGCTCCACGCCCAGGATCGGCGCCGGCTCATCGCTGCGGGGCAACGTCACCGTCGCCGTCTCGAACAACGCGATGTCACTGTTGCCGCGACCGACGTTGCGCGACATCGACGACAGCAGCCCCGGGAGCAGCGTGGTCGTCATCGACGGCTGTTCGGTGCTGATCGGGTTCGCGAGCCGGAGCATGCGCCGCCGGTCGTCGTCGGTGGGGATGCCGAGCCGGTCGAGGTCGGCGTCGCCGACGAACGGGAAGTTGATGACCTCGACGTAGCCGGCGCCGGCCATCGTGCGGCCGACCCGACGGCGCAGCGCCTGGTCCGGGGTGAGACCACGCCCGGCCGGCGCCACCGGCAGCACGCTGGGCACGTTCTCGTAGCCGATGATCCGGGCGACCTCCTCGACCAGGTCGAAGGGGTCGGTGAGGTCGGGTCGCCACGTCGGCACCGTCGCGGTGAGCGCGTCGCCGTCGACCGCGACGTCACAGCCGACCGCCTCGAGGTGGCCGACCGTGGTGGCTGCGTCGATCTCCATGCCGGTGACGCGGGCGGGAAGGTCGACCGGGATCGTGATCGTGACGGCGGGCGGAACGTCCCCGACCACGGTCACGCCGGGCTCGGCGGTGCCGCCGCCGTGGGCGACGAGCAGTTCGACGACGCGGTCGGCCGCAGCCTCGGTGATCGCCGGGTCGACGCCGCGCTCGTTGCGGCGGCCGGCCTCGGAGGTGATCCGCTGCCGCTTGCCGGTGCGGAACATCGACACGGGGTCCCAGTGCGCGGCCTCGACGAGGACGCGGGTGGTGGTCCCGGAGATCTCCGTGGACTCCCCGCCCATGACGCCGCCGAGTCCGATGACGCCGGAGTCGTCGGTCACGACGAGATCCTCGGGGTCCAGTTCGCGGTCGGTGCCGTCGAGGGTCACGAGCCGTTCACCCGGGCGCGCCCGGCGCACCCCGAGCGAGCCGCTCACCTTGTCGGCGTCGTAACCGTGGATCGGGCGGCCGAGCTCCAACATGACGTAGTTGGTGACGTCGACGGCCAACGAGATCGGGCGCATCCCGGCGCCCCGGATCCGGGCAGCCATCCAGTCAGGTGTGGGCGCCGCGGGGTCGAACCCGCTGACGGTGCGTGCGACGAAGAGCGGGCAGCCCGCCGGGTCGTCGATGACCACGGCGTGCCCGTCGTCGTTCGCCGCGGGCACCGGGCGATCGGCCGGGTCGTGGAAGGCGACGTCGAAGCCGAGGGCGGCCTCGCGGGCGACGCCGCGCAACGAGAGGGCGTACGCCCGGTCCGGGTTGATCTCGAACTCGATGATCTCCTCGCCCAGACCGAGCACCGGCCGGGCGTCCTCCCCCGGCTGACCGGCGTCGGCGGGCAGCACGATGATCCCCGAGTGATCCTCGCCCAGACCGAGCTCCTTGGCCGAGCAGATCATCCCGGCCGAGACGTGGCCGTACGTCTTGCGGGCGCTGATCTCGAACCCTCCCGGAAGCACCCCGCCCGGAAGCACCACGACGACCAGGTCGCCGGGCTCGAAGTTGTGGGCGCCGCACACGATCCCCTGCGGCTCCCCGGTGCCGTTGGAGTCTCCGACGTCGACGGAGCACCAGTTGATGGTCTTGCCGTTCTTCTGCGGCTCCGGCTCCATCGTGAGCACGCGACCGACCACGAGGGGGCCGCTGATGTCGCCACCGACCTGCTCGAGCGCCTCGAGCTTGAGGCCGAGCCCGGTCAGGCGTGCGGCCAGGTCATCGGTCGACAGGTCGTCGGGAAGTTCGGCGTACTCACGGATCCAGCTGACGGGCGCCTTCACGGATCAGACCTCGCTTCCGAATGCGCGGGTGAAGCGGACGTCTCCCTCGAAGACGTCGCGCAGGTCCTCGATGCCGTGCCGGAACATCAGCATCCGGTCGATGCCGAAGCCGAAGGCGAAGCCCGTGTAGCGATCGGCGTCGACGCCGCAGGCAGTGAGCACGCGCGGGTTGACCACGCCGCAGCCGCCGAGTTCGATCCAGCCCTCGCCGCGACAGGTGCGACAATCAAGGTCGCCGCCGCTGTTCTTCCCGGTGCCGCGGCACACGAAACAGACCATGTCCATCTCGGCCGACGGCTCGGTGAAGGGGAAGTACGACGGGCGGAAGCGGGTCCGGATGCCCTCGCCGAAGAGCGCCTGGACGAGGTGGTCGAGCGAACCCCGCAGATGCGCCATCGTGATGCCCTCGTCGACCACGAGGCCCTCGACCTGGTGGAAGACCGGGCTGTGCGTCGCGTCGTACTCGTCGGTGCGGAAGACCCGCCCGGGGCACGCGATGTAGATCGGTGGCTCGCGCGTGAGCATCGTGCGCGCCTGCACGGGCGAGGTGTGGGTGCGCAGCACGACACTGCGATCGGCCGGCTCGGCCCAGAACGTGTCCTGCATGGTGCGTGCCGGGTGGTCGGGGCCGAGGTTGAGCGCGTCGAAGTTGAGCCATTCGGCCTCGACGACCGGGCCTTCGGCGATCTCCCAGCCCATGGCGATGAAGACGTCCGCGATCCGCTCGGAGAACGTGGTGATCGGGTGCCGCGCACCGGTGGGCTCACGATCCCAGGGCAGGGTGACGTCCACGGTCTCCTCGACCAGGATCCGCTCCTCGGCCTCCGCGTCGAGCTCGGCCTGACGGGCGGCCAGCGCCTGGTTGACCGCACCGCGGGCCTGGCCGATCCGCTGCCCGGCCTCCTTACGGGCCTGCGGGGGCAGCGCACCGATCTCACGGTTGGCCAGCGCGAGCGGGCTGCGATCACCCGCGTGCGCGGTGCGCGCCGCCTTGAGTGCGTCGAGATCGGTCGCGGCTGCGACGGCGGCGAGCGCCTCGTCGCGCATCCGCTCCACCTCTGCCGCCTCGAGCGGGGTCACCTGGACCGGGTCGTACTCGGTGTTCGGGCCCGACATGGCTCCCCTTCTGCTCGCGGCCGTGCGTCGGCTAAGTCTAGGAACAGTGATCGCCGGGCCGCGACCGGGTTTGGGTTGACGCGCGACTCAGTCGCGGGCGAGCGGCCAGCGGACCTCGATCCGGGCCCCGCCCCCGTCCGCGTCGCCGATGCTCACCGAGCCGCCGTGCGCCCGGGTCAGCCCGTTGACGATGTACATCCCGAGGCCCGATCCGCCGCTCGACCCGTGCCTCCAGAACTTCGTGAACACACGCGCGCGGATGGCGTCCGGGATGCCCTCCCCCTCGTCGCTGACGCCGATCACGGCATCGTCGGCGTCGGTGCGGACGTCGACCCGGACGATGCCGTCGCCGTGGCGTACGGCGTTCTCG
>DASVMH010000118.1:0-4483 GCA_036384455.1 Marmoricola sp.
ATTGCCGGAGGGAAGAGCCCTGCGGACCCGGACACGACCTCCCTGGTGATCCTCCAGCTCCAGCCGTTGTCGGCCAGTGACGCGACGGTGGCCTCGGCGCTCGCCAAGGCCAAGACGTGGCTCCTGGCCCGCCAGCACGCCGACGGGTCCTTCAACGGAGGCACGTCCACGAACACGCCGAACGCGAACAGCACCGGCCTCGCCGGATGGGCCCTCGGCGAGCTCGGCGACACCTCGGCGGCCGCCAAGGCGGCGCAGTGGGTGCGCAACCACCAGGTCCAGCCGTTGAGCGGGTGTGCGACGAAGGTCGACAAGCAGAAGGGTGCGATCGCGTACGACACCGCTGCACTGACCGCGGGTCGTAAGTCGGGCATCACCACGGACACCCGTGACCAGTGGCGGCGCGCAGCGTCGCAGTCGGTGCCTGTCCTCAAATGGCTCCCGGCCCAGGCGAGGCCGACGCTGTCGGCACCCGCGGGGTACCTCCGCGCAGGAAGCACGACAACCGTGGCGGCGAAGCACGGTGTTGCCGGAAGCACGGTGTGCATCGCAGTCGCGTCGACGAAGGTGCTCCGCGTCGTCGCGTCCGGCGGCACCGCACAGGCCCGTGTCACTCTCCCGGCGGGAACCGCCCACCGCACCGTTCGGCTCACCGACGGCACGGTCACCCGTACGGCCACGGTCAAGGTGCTCGGGAAGAAGGTGCTCACCGTCAAGGTGCCCGCGAAGGCCAAGCGGGGAGCAACGGTGACGGTGCGCATCTCGGGCCTCGCCCCGAACGAGAAGCTGACGGTTCGGCGTGGTTCCACGATCGTCAAGCACGCGTCGGCGAACGCACACGGCAAGCGCTGGGTCACGGTCTCCGTGGGTAAGAAGGTGCAGCGGGTGAAGATCTCGGTGCAGGGCCAGTTCCCGAAGATCCGCAAGGGTGCCGACACGGTGAAGGTGACCAAGCGTTGAGGCGAGCCCTCGCAGCGATTGCGCTCATGGTGGCAGGCGTGGGCTTCGTGCCGACGCCTGCCGCCACTGCTGCAAGTGGTTACTGCCGTGGTGGCGGCGGCGTCGACGTCGTCATCGACTACGGAGCTCTTGGCGGTGGGGTGCAGAAGGGGTGTGGTAGCGGCTCGACAGCGCGCGCGGCCTTCGAATCCGCCGGCTTCACCCTGCACGGAACGCCGCGGATGTCGGCGGACTACGTGTGCACGATCGATGGGAAGCCTACGGACCTGAACTGCACGCCGACCAACTCCTACTGGGCGCTGTTCGTCGCGAAGCCCGGCGGGAAGTGGGTCTACGCGAACTACGGAGCCGGATCCCAGGCCGTCTCGGACGGGCAGACGGTCTCCTTCGCGTGGCAGTCGACCAACTCCAAGCGAACGCCGAGCGCGACACCCGCCGCGAGCACGCCGACGAAGTCCGACGGCGGCGCGGGCAAGGGATCGGGCAAGGGTTCGGGCAAGGGTTCGGGCAAGGGTCAGACCTCTGGGGCGACCCTGTCCGACACCGGCTCCGGATCGTCGGGCGGCTCAGCGGTGCCCACGCCCAGCGCGTCCGGATCGACCCAGGCGCAGGTGCAGAAGGCGCAGAAGGCCGACGCGAAGCGCGTGCGCAAGGCTCGCAAACACGCGGCATCGGCGACGAGCGCCGCCCCGTCGAGCGGGGTGGCGGCCTCGTCGACGACGGCGAGCGTCACCGACGGCGACGACGACTCAGGTGGCGGGCTCCCGTGGTGGGTCCCGGCCGGGGTCGTGGTGCTGCTGGGTGCCGGCGGCGGCGCGGTCGCGTGGCGGCGCACCAAGGGCCCGAAGGTCTCGTGAGCCGGTGACGGTGAGGCCGGCGCGGGAGCTGCACCCGGGAGCCTGGTGGATCTGGGCACTCGGAATGGCCGCTGCCGCGTCGGTGCTCACCAACCCGTACCTGCTGCTGCTCGAGATCTCCGTGGTCGGCTTCGTGGTCATGATGCGCCGCTCCGATCATGCGTGGGCAGGATCCTTCCGGCTCTACCTCCTCCTCGGGGTGTTGATCATCGCGATCCGGGTCGGCTTCCGGATCCTCCTCGGCGGGGGAGTGTCGGCCCCCGACGACACCGTCCTGTTCACGTTGCCCGAGATCCCCCTGCCCCACTGGGTGCTCGGCATCCGGCTGCTCGGCCAGGTGACCGCGGCGTCTGTCCTCGCCGGGCTCTACGAGGGGCTGCGGTTGGCCGCGATCGTGATCTGCGTCGGCGCTGCGAACTCCCTGGCGAATCCGAAACGACTGCTCAAGTCGTTGCCACCGGCCCTCTACGAGATCGGCACGACGTTGGTGGTCGCGGTCTCGGTGCTGCCGCAACTGGCGGAGAGCGTGCAGCGCGTACGCCGCGCGCGGGAGTTGCGGGGCGGCGACCCCGGACGCTTGGGCCGCATGCGCCGCGTCATCGTGCCGGTGCTCGAGGACGCGTTGGAGCGCTCGCTCTCGCTGGCCGCGGGCATGGATGCCCGGGGGTACGGTCGCAGCGGTTCGGCGTCTGCGGCACATCGTCGACGGACCGGTGCCCTGATGCTCGCGGCCCTCTTCGGCATCGGCACCGGAAGCTACGCCCTGCTCGACCAGACCGCGCCCCGGTGGATGAGCACCCCGATGCTCGTCGCGGGCGTCGCCCTGGCGATCGCCGGCCTGTGGTCCGCAGGGCAACGGGTGACCCGCAGCCGCTATCGACCGGATCGATGGCGGATCGAGGAGATCGGGGTGGCTCTGTCGGGCGTCCTCGTCGCTACCGGCATGATCGGCCTCGTGACCGATGCGCTGGTGCGCGACCCCGATCTCTACTCGGCACCGCAGGTGCCTGCGACGGCTCTCGTGATCGTGCTGATCGGACTTCTCCCCGCGGTGGTCGCGCCGCCGGCGTACGCGGCGGAGACGGTGATCGCATGATCGAGTTGCGCGGACTGCGCTTCGGCTATGGCGACGGCCCGGACGACGCGGTGCTGAATGGGGTCGACCTCACCGTCGAGGAGGGCGAACTGATCCTGGTCGCCGGGCGTACCGGCTCGGGCAAGTCGACCCTGTTGGGCACGTTCAACGGACTCGTCCCCGCCTTCACCGGCGGCACGCTGTCCGGTGATGTGCTGCTCGACGGGACGAGCATCATCGACCTGCCGCCCCGCGAGCGTGCCGAGGTGATCGGCTTCGTCGGACAGGACCCGCTCGCAGGATTCGTCACGGACACCGTCGAGGAGGAGCTCGCGTACGGCATGGAACAGCTGGGCCTCGACGGCGCGACCATGCGCCGTCGTGTCGAGGAGACGCTCGACCTGCTCGGCATCGCCGACCTGCGCTCCCGCGATCTGCGCACGCTCTCGGGCGGGCAGCAGCAGCGGGTGGCGATCGGGTCGGTGCTGACCATGCATCCGCGGCTGCTGGTGCTCGACGAGCCCACCTCGGCGCTCGACCCGACCGCAGCCGAGGACGTGCTGGCCACGGTCACGCGACTGGTGCATGACCTGGGTGTCAGCGTGGTGATCGCCGAACACCGGCTCGAGCGGGTGGTGCCGTTCGCCGACAGGATGGTCGTGGTCACCGGTGAGGGCGGAGTGGTCGACGGACCGCCGGCCGAGGTGCTGCGCTCATCTCCGGTGGCGCCGCCGATCGTCGAACTGGGCCGGCTGCTCTCGTGGGATCCGTTGCCGCTGACCGTGCGGGACGCGCGGCGGATCGCAGGTGGGGCGGCCGCTGTGCGGCCCTCCGGGCCTGCGCCGGAACGCTCCGGCCCTGCGGACCGCGCACCTGCGACCGGCCTGGTCGCGTCGGGCGTCGAGGTCCGCTACGGGTCCACGGTGGCCGTTGCTCGGGTCGATCTCGACCTCGCCGCGGGCTCGGTGACCGCGCTGATGGGGCGCAACGGGTCGGGGAAGTCGTCGCTGCTGTGGGCTCTGCAGGGGAGCGGGCCGCGCAGCCGGGGGACGGTGCTGATCGATGGACAGGACACGCGAGCGGCATCCCCCGCCCGGCGCCGTGAACTGGTCGCGCTCGTCCCGCAGACGGCTGCGGACCTGCTCTACCTGGAGTCGGTCGCCGAGGAGTGCGCGGCAGCGGATCGCCAGGCAGGCGCGGCCCCCGGGACGGCGCGGGCACTGCTCGACGAGTACGCGCCGGACATCCCCGACGACCAACACCCCCGAGACCTCTCCGAGGGGCAACGCCTGGCACTCGTCCTCGCGGTGGTGCTGGCCGGCAGCCCACCCGTCGTGCTCCTCGACGAGCCGACCCGGGGCCTCGACTATCCCGGCAAGGCGGCGCTGGCGAGGACGTTGAAGGCTCTCGCCTCATCCGGGCACGTCGTCCTGGTCTCGACCCATGACGTCGAATTCGTCGCAGAGACGGCTGATCACGTCGTCGTCCTCGCTGACGGCGAGGTGGTGTCGTCGGGACCCACCCTCGAGGTGGTTTCCCAGACTCCGGCCTTCGCCCCTCAGGTCCACAAGATCCTCGGCGGCGGTTGGCT
>DASVMH010000119.1:0-6813 GCA_036384455.1 Marmoricola sp.
CGGACCTACGAAGTTGCGCATCGCGAAGGAGAAGAAGGCGTGAGCGCGGACAACCACGAACCGCTCGAGGAGTACGACGGCCCCGCCACACTCCTGGTCGACGACACCTCGGAAGACGTCGAAGTACGCCTACGCGGGCACTTCGAGCCGATCGACGGCACCTTCCACTGGTACGGCCGCGTGAGCGGCGACCACCTTGCCCAGCGCCACTCCAACGGCGCCGCGGTCACCGTACGCACCCCCCATGGCGAGGCCGACGCCAAACTCTCCGACCTCGACCCCTGGGGACGCTTCCGGCTCACCGGCCGCGGCCGGCCGCCCTTCTAAAGGCAGCCAGCCTCGACGGGCTCGACCAATGGTCTGGTGCCGGCGTGGCGTACGTCACCCTTTTACATCAGAGACATATATAAGTTACCGATGTAATATGAGGACGTGCAGGACCTCGACCAGCTCGCCAGCGAACTCGTCGTCGCCGCCGCCCGGGTCGTCCGGGCCGGGCGACGGGCGGTGAGCCAACCCACGGGCGTCCGGGTGCTCTCGATCCTCGACGAACTCGGCGAACAGAGCATCACCCAGCTCGCCGACGCCGACCGCAGCTCCCAACCCGCGATGTCCGGCACCGTCAGCACCCTCATCGACAACGGCTGGGTCACCAAGCACACCGACCCCGCTGACGCCCGCCGCAGCGTGATCGCGCTGACCGACGACGGACGCAGCACCCTCGCCGATTTCCGCCGCGAACTCGGTCGCGCACTCGCCGATCGCCTGCGCACCCAGGACACCTACGACACCGCCGATGTCGAGCACGCCGTCGCCGTGCTGCGCACCGTCCTCGACATCGACCCGCACTCCCCCCAGAAAGGCACCTTGTGAACCACACCCAGCACGCCGACGCCCCAGCGGCGAGTCCGTTCCGTCAACCGAAGGCCGTATGGGCCGTCGCGTTCGCCTGCGTCATCTCCTTCATGGGCATCGGCCTGGTCGACCCGATCCTGCCGTCGCTGCGCGACAAGCTCGGCGCGAGCCCGGCCCAGATCTCGTTGCTGTTCACCAGCTACCTCGTCGTCACCGCCGTGATGATGCTGGTCACCGGCTGGGTCTCCAGCCGGATCGGCGCGAAACGCACCCTGATCGTCGGTCTGGCCCTCATCGTCGTCTTCGCGGTGCTCGCCGGCGCCTCCGGCTCCATCACCGGCATCGTGGCCTTCCGAGCCGGCTGGGGTCTCGGCAACGCGCTGTTCATCGCCACCTCGCTGTCGGTCATCGTTGGCTCGGCGCGAGGCGGCTTCGCCGGCGCGATCATCCTCTACGAGACCGCGCTCGGCATCGGCATCGCCTCGGGCCCGCTGCTCGGCGGCGAGCTCGGCTCGATCAGCTGGCGCGGCCCGTTCTTCGGCGTCGGCGTCCTGATGGCCATCTCGCTGGTGGCCACCGTCATCCTGCTGCCCAAGATCCCGGTCCCCGACCGCAAGGAGAGCATCTCGGAGCCGATCAAGGCGCTGCGCCACCGCAGCCTCGCCACCACCAGCGTCGTCGGCCTGCTCTACAACTGGGCGTTCTTCACGATGCTCGGCTACACGCCGTACATGATGGGCGACATCAGCCCGCACCAGCTCGGCTTCGTCTTCTTCGGCTGGGGTGTGCTGGTCGCGATCTTCGCGATCTGGGGTGCGCCGGCGCTGCGGTCCCGCTTCGGCACCGCCCGCTCGCTGTACGGCAACTTCGTGCTCATGGCCATCGACATGCTCGTCGTCGCGATCTGGCCCGGACATCCCGCGACCGTCATCGTCGCGGTGATCGTCTCCGGTGCCTTCATCGGCGTGAACAACACCCTGGTCACCACCGCGGTGATGAGCATCGCGCCGGTCGAGCGACCGGTCGCCTCGGCGACGTACGGCTTCGTGCGCTTCATCGGCGGCGGACTCGCCCCCTTCGTGGCGAGCAAGCTCGTCGAGCACGTCGACCACCAGGCCCGGCTCCCGTTCTACATCGCGACCGCGACCCTCGTGCTCGCCGTCATGGTCCTCTCCACCGTGCACAAGTCACTGGAGCAGGCGGACGCCGGCGAGGTCGCCCAGCCCGAGCTCGACGACCTCGACCGCGTCGAGCGCGAGGACGACCTCCAGGTCGCCGCCGGCATCGGCAACGAGAGCTGACCCACCGTCTGGCCCGTACGACGGCGCGCCACCGCCCGGTGGCGCGCCGTCGTCGTAGTCTCGGGTCATGCCGTGCGACTACTGCGGGAAGCAGTTCGACCCGATCCAGACCCGGTGGTTGTGCCCGCACTGCCACATGAAGGCGAACTGCTGCGACGGGGCCCCGCTCTCCGAGTGAGCGACCGGCACACCTCAGAGGTTGCAGTACATATTTGGCAACCTCCTGCGGGGCTCACCTCCGGCACACCTCGTACCTCGGCGTACCTCCGGCTCACTCCTCAGAGGTTGCCGCGCAACTCCTGCTCGCGCTCGATCGCCTCGAACAGCGCCTTGAAGTTGCCTTTGCCGAAGCCGAGTGACCCGTGCCGCTCGATGAGCTCGAAGAAGACCGTGGGCCGGTCACCGATCGGCTTGGTGAAGATCTGCAGGAGGTAGCCGTCCTCGTCGCGGTCGACGAGGATCGCGCGCCTCTGCAACTCCTCGACCGGCACCCGTACCTCGCCGATCCGCGCGCGCAGCTCGGGGTCCTCGTAGTAGGAGTCCGGGGTGGCGAGGAACTCCACGCCGTTGGCCCGCAGCGCGTCGACGGTCGCGAGGATGTCGTTGGTGGCCAGAGCGAGGTGCTGGGCACCGGCGCCACGGTAGAACTCGATGTACTCGTCGATCTGCGACTTCTTCTTCGCCGGGGCGGGCTCGTTGAGCGGGAACTTCACCCGGTGGTTACCGTTCGCGACGACCTTGCTCATCAGGGCCGAGTAGTCGGTGGCGATGTCGTCGCCGATGAATTCGGCCATGTTGGTGAAACCCATCACCCGGTTGTAGAAGTCGACCCACTCGTCCATGTGCCCGAGCTCGACGTTGCCGACCACGTGGTCGAGGGCCTGGAAGAGCCGCTTCGGCTCGCCCTCGCGTTTGGTCCAGGTCGACGTCCTCGCCTCGTATCCGGGGAGGTACGGGCCGTCGTAGCGCGACCGGTCGACGAGGGTGTGCCGCGTCTCGCCGTACGCAGCGATGGCTGCGATCCGGACGGTGCCGTGCTCGTCGGTGACGTCCTCGGGCTCCTGCAGCACCGTCGCGCCCGCGCGCTTCGCCTGGGCAACGCACTTGTCGACGTCGGGCACCTCCAGAGCGATGTCGGTGACCCCGTCCCCGTGCCGGCGGTGGTGATCGGCGAGCGGACTGTCCGGGTCGACGGTGCCGTTGAGCACGAACCGGATCGAGCCCGAGCGCAGCACGAACGACTTGTGGTCGCGGTTGCCGGTCTCGGGCCCGGAGTACGCCTCGAGCTCCATCCCCCATGCGGACTGGTAGTAGTGGGCCGCCTGGGTCGCGTTCCCGACGCAGAAGACGATCGCGTCCCAGCCGGTGACCGGGAAGACGTCGGCGTCCTCGTCGTAGTCGACGAGCCCGACGAGCTGCTGCAACTGCTCCAGCGTCAGTCCGGCCTGCTGCTCCTCGTCGGTCAATGCGGTCAGGGTGCTGTGGCCCATGGGGCCCGGCTTCGTCACGGTCATGTGACGAGGATCGGAAATGACATGCATTCTGTGCAACAGTGGGACGACACGCTGAACATATTGCCCAAGCGAGGGGTCATCGATGGACGAGCTCGACCGCAAACTGCTCGCCCTCTTCACCGCCGAGCCGAAGATCGGCGTCCTGGCCGCGTCACGTCGACTCGGCGTCGCACGTGGCACGGTGCAGGCACGCCTCGACCGGCTGGAGCGCGAAGGCGTGATCTCCGGTTGGGCGCCCCGCCTGGACCCCGCCGCGATGGGCTATCCGGTGACCGGCTTCTTGACCCTCGAGATCCGCCAGGGTGCCGGTCATGAGGTGGTGGCTGCGCGCCTCGCGAAGATCCCTGAGGTGCTCGAAGCGCACACGATCACCGGCGCGGGCGACATGTGGGTCCGGGTCGTGGCCGGCTCGAACGCCGACCTGCAACGGGTGATCGACCTGGTGATCGCCGACAAGCACGTCGAGCGCTCGACGACGGTCATCGCCCTTGCCACCCAGGTCCGATACCGGGTGCTCCCGCTCGCCTCGGCGCCGTCGACGCCACGCACCCCTTAGCCGATCAGCCGCAGGCTCCTGCCCGCGACGACCACGTGCCAGTCGTCGGAGGCGAACTTCGTCGGATCGATCACGGGGTTCGCCGCGAGCCATGCAAGCAACAGCTCGGAGATCGGCGTTGTGGGCTTGAGGATGAGGGGCGCCGTGGCCACATGTGGGAACCCCCCGGATCCCGTACGCCGCGCGGTCCCGATCGCCACCGCGAACCGCTGTCCCGGCGCGACCCGCTTGCCGGCGTAGGTCAGGTCGCGCACCCGCGAGCCGGGTGGTCGCGACAGGTCGAAGGCGTAGCGGAGTCGCGCGGTGAGGCCGGCGACGGCGTCGAAGTTCGGCGGCGTCACGCCTTTCGGGTTCGCCCGCGTCGCGGCGCCGAACACATCGGCGATCCGGTGGGGTCCGCGCCCGTCGAGTTGGTGGTAGGCACCGGCGTCGTACTCGAGGTAGTCGTGCAACTGGGCGCCGGTGAGCACGATCCCGCTCAGCTCGTCCCAGGCCTGGTAGACGCAGGCGAATTCGCGGCGACTGATCGGGCCCTTCGGGAGCACCACCTCGGTGTCGAGGACGGGCGCGATCGAGAGGACCGGCAGGGTGTTCGTCGGCAGCGCCGCGGCGAGTGCAGCGGCCTGGACATGATTGATGAGATCGATGATGGGTGAGTCCTCAACCGTCGCCCGCGCCGTCGACATCTGGGCTGTCCCGGTCGCGACCTGCACGTTGAGGTAGTCGAGGACGGTCTGCTGTTCCGACTGCACGGCGCGCACGACGTCGGTGTTCTCCGCAACGGTGTTGGTGTTGAGGTTCTGCCCCGACGAGGAGACGACCTTCCAATGCCCGTCCGCGTGCTCGAGATCGACGTCGATGACGCCGAGTCGCTTGCCCCAGCAGTACGGCTGGTTGATGAGGACCGTGCGCCCGGTGGTCGTGTTCTTGACCAGGCGCTGCGGAATGTCCTGGTGCGTGTGTCCCGACAGGATCACGTCGATGTCGGGGATCTCGGCCGCCATCTGGAGGCACACGTTGTCGGGGTACGGAAGCGCGTCGCCGTACGACGAACCAGGCCCCAGACCCCCGTGCGCGACGACGACGACGACATCGCAGCCCTGCTTCTTCAACTCGGGCACGCTCACCTTGGCCTGCTCGATGAGCGAGACGATGGTCATGTGACCCGCGAGGGTGCGGGGGTTCCACACCAGCGCGGCGGGGTTGGTCAGGCCGAGGATGCCGACCTTCAACGACGGCCCGGCGCCGGTGTCGAGCGTCTTGATGATGTACGGCGTGAACGCCGGGCCGCCCGAGGAGATCAGGTGGGCGTTCGCGCCCAGCATCGGGAAGTTGACCTGGGACTCGAAAGTACGCAGCAGCGTCAGGCCGTAGTTGAACTCGTGATTGCCGACCGCGGCAGCGTCGTAGCCCATGAGGTTCATGGCCAGCGCCATCGGATGAACCACGTCGCCACCGGCCGGATGCACCGCGCCGTAGTAGCTCGCCAACGGCGTGCCCTCGATGATGTCGCCCGCATCGAGGGTGAGCATCGGCTCCCCCGAACGTTGCTTGCGCACCGCTGCCATCAAAGTGGCCACCTTCGCCAGGCCGATGTCGTCATGCGCCGCGTCGTCGTACTCCCGGGCGTGGAAGTAGTCCCAGTTGTAGACCCGCCCGTGCGAGTCCGCGGTGCCGAGGATCGTGAGCCTGGTCCGCGTCGAGTCATCCGACGACGAGCAGCCGAGGTTGGACGAGGTGATGAAACCTGCGGCCGCGAGCGCTGCGGCGCCGGTGAGGAGTGCTCGCCTCGACGGTCGCGGGGGCACGGTCGCCCCGATGTCCTCCTCGCACACGCCGGCTCAACCCGTCTGCCGGGAGGCCCACTCCCGGACCCGATCGATGCGTCGTTGCAGGTGCACCGCGCTCGCAGTGGCTGCTGCGGGGCCACCGCACTCCTTGCGCAGCGCCGTGTGGATCGCGCCGTGGGACTGCCCGGTGCGGTGGTGCCAGGCGGCGACGAGGCCGTTGAGTTCGCGGCGCAGCAGGCCGAGCTGCTCGTGGGTGGCCATCTCCTGCACCTCGTCGGGGTCGGGTCGTCGGCGCGCTTGCGCACTGCGGCGCTCGTCTTGACGCTGGCGCAGCAGGTCGCGCACCTGCTCGGGATCCAGCAGGCCGGGTATCCCGAGGAAGTCCATCTCCTCCTCGGACCCCACGTGCACCTCTCCCGCGTGGCCGAATTCGGCGCCGTCGTAGAGCACCCGATCGAAGACCGCCTGGGAGTCCAACGCCTCGAAGGGCACCTGGTCCGCCTCGGCCGAGGCGGCCTCGGCCTGCTGGGCGCGGGCGAGCAGATCATCCTCCGCGGCGAAGATGTCGGCGTCGTCAGCGATCCGGCGCCCCAGCACGTGGTCGCGTTCGACCTCCATCTCGCCAGCGTATCGGAGCAGATTGTCCACCGAGGGCAGGAAGATCGACGCGGTCTCCCCTCGCCGCCGTGCCCGTACGAAGCGGCCCACCGCCTGGGCGAAGAAGAGCGGCGTAGCTGTGGTCGTGGCGTAGACACCGACCGCGAGCCGGGGCACGTCGACCCCTTCGGAGACCATCC
>DASVMH010000120.1:0-17521 GCA_036384455.1 Marmoricola sp.
CTCAACACGGCGCACCGTGCCGAGGTCGCCCATGGCCGACTGGCGCCCGAGGCGGTGCTGGTCACGCACAGCGGCGCCGCCAAGGTGATCGGTTTCGCGGTCTCCGCCGCGATCGAGGGGTCCGAGGCCGCCGGGGCCAACGCGGTCCAACGCGGCTTCGGCGACCTCGATCCGTTCGAGGCCGACGTCATCAACCTCGCCGGGATCCTGTACTCCTCCCTCACCGGACGTTGGCCGGGTCTGGCCCCCAGCGACGTCCCGCCCGCCCCGTACGACGCGCGTGGCCCGCTGCGGCCGCGTCAGGTCCGCGCCGGGGTGCCGCGGATGCTCGATGCGATCTGCGAGCGGGTGCTGCGCAAGGAGGGGCACGAGCACCTGATGCCCCTGGAGACGGCGTACGAAGTGTTCGCGGCGCTCACCGAGCACATCGGCGACCCGGCGACCGCTGCCCCGACGACGATCACGAACATGCACGACGAGCCGACCGCGACCGGCGAGTTCGACCGGATCCGCGGAGCGATCGCGGGCGCCGCGCGGGTCAACCGCTACCAGCGACAGGGTCCCAGCACGCTCCCGACCGGGATCACCCCGGCGGTGCCCCCGGAGGAGGACGCGCCGGTGCCCGACAACCCGGCCGGCGCCGATACCCCCGTCGCCCCCGAACCGGTGGCCCCGTTCGGGCGCTTCGACCGGTTCGACCCGCACGAGCAGCCGGCCCCGCTGCCGCCGTTCGTCGACTCACCCGAGCGGCCACTCTTCGCCGACACCGTCCCGGCGGCGAGCACCGACCCACAGCCGCCCCGACCCCCCGAGCAGAGCGGGGAGTGGCCGTTCGGCGACGACCTGCCCGACCATGACGCACCCAGCCACGCCGACCGCGGCGTCTCCCCGCGCAACCGCTGGCTGCTGTTCGTCGCCATCAGCCTGGTGGCCACCGCCATCGTCGTCGGGGGCGTCCTCCTGGTGCTGGGGCGATGACGCTCCCGCCGGCCGGTGCACCCTCCGACCACGACCTGCTCGTCGCACATCTGGCCGGCGACAAGGATGCCTTCAGCGATCTCTTCCGGCGTCATCAGGACCGTTTGTGGGCGGTCGCGCTGCGGACGACGGGCAATCGTGAGGATGCCGCCGATGCCTTGCAGGACGCGATGATCTCGGCCCATCAGCGCGCGTCGAGCTTCCGTGGCGACGCGGCGGTGAGCACCTGGCTGCACCGGATCGTCGTCAACGCCTGTCTCGACCGGCTGCGCCGTGCGAAGGTACGCCGGGCCGAGCCGCTGCCGGACGACCTCGATGACGAGGCGGCACGTGGTCGACTCACGGTGGCCGCCGATCCGGCCGCCGATCCCGAGGCCGTCGCCGTCGGCGACGAACGCCGGCGGTTGGTGCTGGCTGGCCTGGCCGAGCTCAACGCCGAGCAACGCGCGGCTCTGGTCCTCGTGGACATGGAGGGTTATCCCGTCGGGGAGGCCGCCGAGATCCTGCGCTGTCCCCCCGGCACCGTCAAGAGTCGATGCGCCCGTGGCAGGGCTCGTCTCGCCGAGCTCCTTGGCGGAACCGGGATCATGGATGGCGCGTCCGATACCTCAGGGGACGCGACCACGCGCCCGGGAACCGACGAGCCGACGAGAGGGGGTGCGCAATGACCGACGACGACCTCGAGACCCCGGACGACGAACGCGTCCGCTCGCTGCTGCGCGACCTCGGACCCGCCGGTCCGATCCCCCCGGACGTGTCCGCGTCGATCACGCGGGCGCTGCAGGACCTTCCCGCGCCGGAGACGTCGCCGATCCCCGACAGTCGACGCAGCAACCATCGCATCGGCCGGTGGCTGGTCGCCGCCGCGGCCGTCGTCGTGGTCGGCGGTGGCGGCACCGTGCTCGCGCAGAACCTGCACTCGTCCGGGTCGGGCAACGACAGCGCGGCCGGCGGCGAGAGCGCCCGGTCCTCGATGGGCGCCGACTCCGGTGCGATGAAGGCACCGCACTCGAAGAAGCTCGACAAGCTCAACGCAACCCGTGGTCGGCTGCAGTTGCCGGCCGTGAGCTCGGCACACTTCGTCCGCGACGTCCGCGCGGTGCTGGCGCCGTCGGCGTACGCCGCCCAGTCCGACGCGGCCTCCGACTCGGCCGACGACTCGACGGCGATCCGGGGGGACTCCCCGCTCGCCGGGAAGTCGGACTGCACGCCCCCCGCGGGTGTGCCGCGCAAGCACGTCATCCCCATCGCGTACGACGGACGGCTCGCCCAGCTCGTCACGACCGGCTCCGGTTCCGGGCGCACCGCCGCGGCGTACAACTGCGCCGGGACCAAGGTGCTGCACAGCGCACCCGTCCCCACCCGCTGAGACAGCGCGTGGCCCGCGCCCGGGCGGAATGGGCGCGGCATACGATCTGTTGACCTGATCGCACGTGTTCGACCGCGCCAACCCGAGGAACGAGACCCCGAATGCCCGACAACGACCAGATCCGCAACGTGATCATCATCGGCTCCGGACCGGCCGGCTACACCGCCGCCGTCTACGCCGCGCGCGCCAACCTGGCGCCGTTGGTCTTCGAGGGCTCCGTGACCGCCGGTGGCGCACTGATGAACACCACCGAGGTGGAGAACTTCCCCGGCTTCCGCGAAGGCATCCAGGGCCCCGCGCTGATGGACGAGATGCGCGCCCAGGCCGAACGCTTCGGCGCCGAACTGGTCGCCGACGACGTCACCGCCGTGGACCTGACCGGCGACGTCAAGGTCGTCCGCACCGGCGACGGCGAGTTCCGCGCCCACGCGGTGATCCTGGCGATGGGCTCGGGCTACCGGAAGCTCGGCCTGGCCGACGAGGACCGTCTCTCCGGTCACGGCGTCAGCTGGTGCGCGACCTGCGACGGCTTCTTCTTCCGCGAGCAGCACATCGCCGTCGTCGGCGGCGGCGACTCCGCGCTCGAGGAGGCCACGTTCCTCTCCCGTTTCGGCTCCAAGGTCACCCTGATCCACCGCCGCGACCAGCTGCGTGGCTCGGCGATCATGGCCGAGCGGGCCCTGGCCGACCCCAAGATCGAGATCGCCTGGAACAGCGAGGTCGCCTCGATCAACGGCGACGACCGGTTGGAGAACCTCACCCTGCGCGACACCGTCACCGGCGAGACCCGCGAGCTGCCCGCCACCGGGCTGTTCATCGCGATCGGCCACGACCCGCGCTCGGAGCTGATCCGTGGTCAGGTGGACCTCGATGCCGAGGGCTACGTCCTGGTCGAGGATCGCAGCACCCGTACGAACCTGCGCGGCGTCTTCGCGTGCGGCGACCTGGTCGACCACACCTACCGCCAGGCGATCACCGCCGCCGGTTCCGGGTGCTCCGCGGCCCTCGACGCCGAGCGCTTCCTCGCGGAGCTCGAGCAGGCCGCCGCCCTCGTCGGTTGAGGACACCCGGGAAGAATTGTCGGGGGCGACGTGTTCACTAGACACACCCTGATCCAGGAAACGCACAAGGAGCTGACATGTCTGATCTGAAGGCCGTCACCGACGACACCTTCGAGACCGAGGTCCTCAAGTCCGACAAGCCCGTGCTGGTCGACTTCTGGGCGGAGTGGTGCGGTCCGTGCCGCCAGGTCGCTCCGATCCTCGACGAGCTCGCGGCCGAGCACGGCGACAAGATCACGTTCGTGAAGATGAACGTGGACGAGAACCCCGCCACCCCGTCGCAGTATCGCGTCACCGGCATCCCGGCACTGAACGTCTACCAGAACGGCCAGGTCGTGCGTTCGGTCGTCGGTGCCCGCCCGAAGTCGGCGCTGCTCAAGGAGCTCGAAGAGTTCATCTGATCCACCCGGGACGGGGGCAGTGGCAGATCAGTCACCGCCCCCGTCTCGTCATCTCGGGCCCGCGCCTCTACCGTGGGCACACACCCGATCCACCGCTGGATCGGCAGAGGAGGCGCCAGCGTGCAGACCACGTTCGGACGAGGCGATCACGGCCCCGCCGTCGCGCACATCGCCGAGCTTCTGCAGCGCATCGGCCTGATTGAGGCACCCACCGGCGACGCGTACGACGAGGTGCTCGAGACCGCCGTACGCGAATTCCAGCAGCAGCGGGGTCTGATCGTCGACGGTCTCGTCGGCGAGGCCACCTATCGCCGTCTCGACGAGGCGCGGTGGACCCTCGGCGACCGCATCCTCAACCACCGCCCAGGTCACCTCCTCGCCGGGGACGACGTCTACGCCCTCCAACAGCGACTGCTCGACCTCGGCTTCCACACCGGCCGCGTCGACGGCTACTTCGGGGCGATGACCGAGAACGCGCTGCGCGACTTCCAGCGCAACATCGGGTTGCCCGCGGACGGCACCTGCGGTCCGGCCACCCTGAAGGCACTCCAGCACCTCGCGCCGATGGTCAGCGGCGGTGCCCCCAACGCGCTCCGGGCCGCGGAGCGGATCCGCGACGCCGGCCCGCAGCTCAGCGGCAAGGTGGTGGTCATCGACCCCGGCCGGGCCCATTCGCTGCCCGCCGAGCTGGCCGACGCCTCCGATGCCATCGTGCGCGATCTGGCCCGGCGGATCGAGGGCCGGCTCGTCGCGATCGGCGTGCAGGCGTACCTGTCCACGCCGTACGTCGGCGCACTCGCCGCGGACGAGGATCGTGCGGTCTTCGCCAATCGCACCGGGGCCGACCTGTTCGTCTCCCTCGCCGTGGATGCGGCGACCAACGTCGACGCGTGCGGCGTCTCGACCTACTACTTCGGTGCGGCGCATCACGGCACCGTGTCCACGGCGGGTCAGCGGCTCGCCGGGTTGGTGCAGCGCGAGGTCGTCGCCCGCACCGACCTCGTCGACCTGCGTTCACACGCGCAGAGTTGGGATCTGCTGCGGCGCACCCGGATGCCGGCCGTGCGCGCGGACATCGGTTATCTCACCAATCCCGGTGACCGGCACCGCCTTGAGGATCCCGGCTTCCGCGACGCGCTCGCTGAGGCCCATGTGGTCGCGATCCAGCGGTTCTACCTCAGCCCGGAGGTCGACGCCCACACCGGCACGATGCGCCTCAGTGAGCTGCGTGAGGGCGTTGCTGGTCTGACCGAGGCGACCGCTGCATCGGCACACTCGCCCGGCCATGACCGGGAGCCGTGACGCCGGGCACCCGTCTGGGGCGCGGCACGAGTTTGCTCAACGCATGCTCGATCTCCGAACGCCACGTCACCGCGTTGCGCAACTCCATCCGCATGCGCGGATAGGTCGCGTGCGCCCGGTGGGTGGCGAAGCCGACCGCGAGCAGGAAGTCGGCGGGCAGGACGCAACTCGACCACGGACCTCGGTGGTTGCGGGTGTCCCCGAAGGCTTCCACCGCACGGATGCCGCCGCGCCTGATCAGGTCCCGCGCCATCGTCTGGATGAGTACCCGGCCCAACCCGGCATGGCGTAGCCGCGGGTCGATGTGCATCGTGGCCAGGACGACGGCGTCCGGGCTGACCGGTGCGGTCGCGAAACCCTCGCTGCCGGGCAGGAAGACCGCCGGCGCCCAGATCGCGTGCCCGGCGTACTCGTCGTCGACGTAGAGCACCTGGCCCACCGATCCCCACTCACGCAGCACGTACGAGAGCCACGCGGCCTTCTCCTCCGCCTCGTGGCCGCGCACCTGCCCCCGGCGCACCGCGTCGAGCTCCCAGAACACGCAACTCGCGCAGTCCTCGGGGAGATCCTCGAGGCTGTCGAGTGTCAATCGGCTGAGCTTGCGGCCCACGAACTCATGCTACGGGAGATAGTGCGACACATCCCGTACGACAATTCGGACAGGAACGGTACGAGATGTGTCGCACTATCCCTCAGGAGCGCATGGTGGCGAGGAATTCGCCGATCCGGCCGATCGCGTCGGTGAGGAGGTCGACGTCGGGCAGGGTGACCAGGCGGAAGTGGTCAGGCTCGAACCAGTTGAAGCCGGTGCCGTGGGTGACCAGGATCTTCTTCGCGCGCAGCAACTCGATCACGAATTCCTCGTCGTCCTTGATCGGGTAGACGTCGGGGTCCAGGCGGGGGAAGCAGTAGAGCGCCCCGCGCGGCTCGACGCAGGAGACGCCCGGGATCTCGTTGAGCAGGCGAGACGCGGTCTTGCTCTGCTCGTAGAAGCGGCCACCGGGCGCGATGTACTCGTTGATCGACTGATACCCGCCGAGCGCGGTCTGGATGGCGTGCTGCGCGGGGACATTCGCGCACATCCGCATGTTGGCCAGGAGGGTGAGCCCTTCGAGGAAGTCCTCGGCGAGATGCTTCGGGCCCGAGACCATCACCCAGCCGGCGCGGTAGCCACAGACGCGGTACGCCTTGGACAGACCGCTGAAGGTGAGGCAGAGGACGTCGTCCCCGGCGTACGCGGCAGTGTGGTGGTGCTCAGCACCATCGAAGAGGATCTTCTCGTAGATCTCGTCGCTGAACACCACCAGGTCGTGGCGCCGGGCGATGTCGACGAGGCCGCGTACGGTCTCCTCGCTGTAGACGGCCCCGGTGGGATTGTTGGGGTTGATGACCACGATCGCCTGGGTCTGGGGGGTGATCTTGGCCTCGATGTCGGCCAGGTCGGGGTCCCAGCCGTTGGCCTCGTCGCAGCGGTAGTGCACGGGAGTGCCCCCGGACAGCGTGACCGCCCCGGTCCACAGCGGATAGTCAGGCGCCGGCACCAGGATCTCGTTGCCCTCGTCGAGGAAGGTCTGCAACACCATGGAGATCAGCTCGGAGACGCCGTTGCCGATGTAAACGTCATCGACGACGGTCTCGGTGAGGCCTCGCGACTGGTAGTACTGCGCCACAGCGGTACGCGCGGAATAGATGCCCCGGGAGTCGGAGTAACCCTGTGACTCGGGCAGGTTGTGCACCATGTCGGCGACGATCGCCTCCGGCGCCTCGAAACCGAAGGGGGCGGGGTTGCCGATGTTGAGCTTGAGGATCTTGTGGCCCTCGGCCTCCAGGCGCTGGGCCTCGACCAGGATGGGGCCGCGTACGTCGTAGCGGACGTTCTGGAGTTTGCGGCTCTGCACGATGCGGCGCATGGGTCCCAGTGTCCCAGAACCGGCTCCGTGCTCGCGCGCCGATTTCCGCGCGTGGGACGATTCGCCCCATGCGTGACTTCGTGTACCCGGCCGTGATCACCACCGCCCGGACCTGGTTCAAGCTCGGTGACATCACCATCCGGATCAGCGGGGCCGAGCACATCCCCGCCACGGGTGGTGCGCTGCTCGCGATCAACCACCTGTCATACGTCGACTATGTGATGGCCGGTGTCCCTGGCGCCGACCGCAAGCGGTTGACCCGCTTCATCGCCAAGAAGGAGATCTTCGACCATCCCGTCGGGGGCCCGGTGATGCGCTCGTTCCACCACATCGCGCTCGACCGTGGAGCCGGGCGCGAGGGGATCGCGACGGCGGTGGACTACCTCCACGACGGCGAACTCGTCGGCATCTTCCCGGAGGGCACCATCTCGCAGAGCTTCGAGTTGCAGCCGCTCAAGAGCGGCGCTGCCCGGATCGCGGCCGAGGCCGGGGCGCCGCTGATCCCGGTGGTGCTGTGGGGCACCCAGCGGTTCATGACCAAGGGCAAGCCGCGCGATTTCTCCCGGCACAAGACGGTGGGGATGAAGGTCGGCGAGCCACTGACACCGACGATGGACGACGACCTCACCGCCGTCACCACCGACCTGGAGACCCGGATGCGGGCGATGCTCGACGAGTTGATCCGCAGCCACCCCGCTGAGGAGCAACCGCCGGGTTCGTGGTGGCTGCCCGCGTCGTACGGCGGCTCGGCCCCGACGCCCGAGGAAGCCGCCGCGATGTACGCCGAGGAGCGCCGCCGTCGCGCCGAGAAGCGCGCTCAGAAGCGTCGTTGATCTATCGCTTTATAGATTTGTCGACATATCTCTGAATCGCCCCTCTCCACGCTTGTGGTGGGGGTGTTAGTGCGGCTGCAGCCCGTCCCGGCCCTTGTACACAAGCTCTCGTGCTTGTGTACAAGCCGCAGGACGCTCCCCCGGCGCACCATCGCTGGCGTACATGTAAGTGGGGTGCTGGTGCGGCCGCAGGCCGTCCCGGCCCTTGTGCACAAGCAATAACCCCGCGTTACATGGGCTGGCCCGGGACGCCCTCCACGCCGCGGACGGGCACGGCTCAGATCGGGCGGTCGGTGCGGTTGCGGGGGTCGATGACCGACACGATCCGCTCAAGGTCGCCGAGGCTGGCGAACTCGATCGCGAGCTTGCCCTTGGCCTTGCCCATGGTGATCTTGACCCGGGTGTCGAGACGGTCCCCGATCCGCTCCTCGAGGTCGCGCAGACCGGGGGCCGTGGGCCTGCGGGTGCGTCGGGCCGGCTCCTCCGGGGAGTCGCCGCCCAGGGCCACGAGTTCCTCGAGGCCGCGCACCGAGATCCCCTCGGCAACCACCCGCGTCGCGAGCCGCTCCTGCGCGGCCGCGTCGGAGACACCGAGCAGCGCGCGGGCGTGCCCGGCGCTCAGCACGCCGGCGGCGACACGGCGCTGCACGGCCGGCGAGAGCTGCAGGAGCCGGAGCATGTTGGAGATCTGGGGGCGACTGCGGCCGATCCGCTCGGCGAGCTCGCCATGGGTGCACTCGAAGTCGTCGAGCAGTTGCTGGTAGGCCGCCGCCTCCTCCAGCGGATTGAGCTGGCTGCGATGAAGGTTCTCCAGGAGCGCATCGCGCAGCATCGCGTCGTCGTCGGTGTCGCGCACGATCGCGGGGATGGCGGTCAGGCCGGCTTCCTTGGTGGCGCGCCAACGGCGCTCCCCCATGATCAGCTCGTACGCCTCGGGCTCACCGTCGCGACGGCGGACGACCACCGGCTGCAGCAGCCCGACCGCCTTGATGGAGTGCACCAACTCGGCCATCGCCTCCTCGTCGAAGACGGTGCGCGGCTGGCGGGCGTTGGGGGTGATCGCATCGATGGGGAGTTCGGCGAAGTGCGCCCCGGCGACGACCTGGAGCGGTGCCGACGAGTCGCCCACCGGTGCGGAGGAGTCCCCCTCGACCTCGGCGTCGTCGGGCGGTGCTGTCGGGATCAGCGAACCGAGCCCGCGGCCGAGCCCTCGACGCGGTGCCGGACGGGAGGCGGGACGGGAGGCGGCGGCATTCATCGTGGGGCTCCCTTGACGGCGAGTTCGCGGGCGGCTTCCAGGTAGCTGAGCGCACCTGGCGATCCAGGATCGTAGGTCATCACCGACTGGCCGTAGCTGGGGGCCTCGGAGACGCGGACCGACCGCGGGATCGCGGTCATCAGCACCTGGTCGGCGAAGTGCTCGCGGACCTCCTCGGCGACGCCCGCGGCCAGGCGGGTTCGGGCGTCGTACATGGTGATCAGGATGCTGGAGACCGACAGGGCCGGGTTGAGGTGCTTGCGCACCATCTCGATGGTCTCCAGGAGTTGCCCGAGACCCTCGAGGGCGTAATACTCCGCCTGGATCGGGATCAACACCTCGGCGCCCGCGACCATGGCGTTGAGGGTGAGCAGGCCCAGCGACGGCGGGCAGTCGATGAAGACGAAGTCGAAGCGGTCGGCACCGTCCTGCACCCACGGATGCGCAAGGATCGCCTTGCGCAGCCGGCTCTCCCGGCTCATCAGATTGACCAGCTCGATCTCCGCGCCGGCCAGGTCGATCGTGGCGGGCACCACCCAGAGGTCGGCGACCTCGGGGTGGGCCTGCATCGCGTCGACGAGGGGCACCCCGTCCACGAGCACGTCGTACGAGGAGGTGGTCCCGCGGCGATGGTCGATCGCCAGCGCCGTGGAGGCGTTGCCCTGCGGGTCCAGGTCGATCACCAGCACCCGTTGCCCGAGCTGGGACAGCGCCGCGGCCAGGTTGACGGTGGTGGTGGTCTTGCCGACCCCGCCCTTCTGGTTGGCGACGACCAGCACGCGGGTGTGGTCCGGCTTCGGCGCCGGCTCCCCGAACTTGGCCCGATGCTGGGCCTTGAGTTGCGCCGCCACCTCGCGCGCCAGCGGGGTGTTCAGTTCGTCGTACGGCATCACCGGGTCGGGCACCGAGGTCGGTGTTTCACGTGAAACACCGTCGGTCTCGGTCATCCCCGGGTTGAGAGCCGCTTGTGGAAAACCTTGGCTCATCTGTGGATTCTCACGCTCAGAAGGGACCTCATCGGTGGTGGAAAACTCTCCAGCGGAGGTTGAACCGTGCTCACCGTCGACCATCAGCCGCCCTTCCGTTCCGCCCTCGTTGCCCCGCACTTTTCCCGCTCGGATGTCCGTTCGAACGTCCAGCTCGCGACCCTGCGGCCTTATGCACACACACCACCGTCACCGGTAGCTCTACCACGTCTTGTCCTACCCGAGAAACCTCGATCGCACCCGCACCCGCCCGCTGCAAAGCACGCGCATGCGTCCGCACCTCGTCGGCCGCCGAGGAGCCCTTCATCGCCAGCATCACTCCCCCCGAGACGACCAGCGGCAACGACCACCGGCCCAGTCTGTCCAACGGCGCCACCGCGCGCGAGGTCACGACGTCGAAAACCTCGTCGGACACGTCGTCGGCGCGGGCCCGCAGCACCGTCACGTTGTCCAGCTCCAGGGCCGCGACGGCTTCGCTCAGGAAGTCGGTACGCCGGGCCATCGGCTCGATCAGGGTGAGCTCGAGATCCGGCCGCCGGATCGCCACCACCAGGCCCGGCAGCCCCGCACCCGAACCGATGTCGGCCACCCGGCTGCCTTCGGGGATCAGCTCGCTGATCACCGCGCAGTTGAGCAGGTGTCGCTCCCACAGCCGCGGCAACTCCCGGGGTCCGATCAGGCCGCGCAACTCGCCCTCGGAGACCAGCAGGTCCGCGTACGCCCGGGCGAGATCGAAGCGGACGCCGAACACCCCCTGCGCCGATGCCGGCACAGGGGGTGTTTCACGTGAAACCTCAGCCAAGGTCGATCATCGCTGTGCGCGTCACTCGGCGGGGAGGACGACGACGTACCGCTTGGGCTCGACGCCCTCCGACTCCGAGGTCAGGCCGGCGCCGGCGACGGCGTCGTGCACGACCTTGCGCTCGAAGGGGCTCATCGGGTCCAGGGACGCCGACTCGCCGGAGGTGCGCACCCGCTCCACGACCTCGGCGGCCAGAGCCTCCAGGGCGGTGCGGCGATCCGCACGATGACCGGAGATGTCCAGCATCAGCCGGGACCGCTCCCCCGTCTCGCGATAGACCGCGAGCCGGGCCAACTCCTGCAGCGCCTCGAGGACCGCACCGTCCTTGCCGACCAATTGGGGCAGGTCCACGCCCACGATCGACACGGTCGCCCGGTCACCCTCGACATCCATGTCCAGGTCGCCGTCGAGGTCGGCGATCTCGAGCAGTTCCTCGAGATAGTCCGCGGCGATGTCGCCCTCGCGCTCGAGCAGTGCGATCCGGGACCCGGCCGGTGCCGCCTGCGGGTCACTCTCCTCGGCGCCGTCCACAGTCTCGGCGGTCTCGGCAGCCTCAGGAGCCTCGGTCGCGTCAGTGACGTCGGGGCTCTCGGTGGACTCGGTGGTCTCGGTGGTCTCGTCTTCGACGGTGTTCTCGCTCATCGTCTCCTACTTCTTCTTCCGCTGCTGGCGGGACTGGTTCTTGGGTTGCTGGCGCTGCGCCGGACGGCGGTCGGACCCCGGCTTGGTCGCATCGTCGGTGGCCGACCCGGCGGTCGGGGCATCGAGTGCCGCCACGTCGACCTTCCCCTTGGCGGCATCGCGCTTCTTCTTCGCCTCGAAGGCCGGCGTGCCGGGGGCAGGGTTGTTGCGGATGACGTAGAACTGCTGGCACATCGTCCAGAGGTTCGACGTGGTCCAGTAGACGATCACGCCAATCGGGAAGGCGATACCGCCGACGCCGAAGACCACAGGAAGGACGTAGAGCAGCATCTTCTGCTGCTGGGCGTACTGGCCGCTCATCGCGTCGGCCGGCATGTTCTTGGCCATCAACTGGCGCTGGGTCATGAACGTGGTCGCGGTCATCGCGAGCACGAGGATGGCCGCGATGATCTTGATCGTGGTGTGCCCACCGTCGTGGGTGAAGCTCGAGGACAGCGTGCCGCCGAAGAAGGGTGCGTGCGCGAAACTGTTCGCCAGGCCCTTCGACAAGAAGCCCTGCCCGTGATAGCTGGACTTGCCGGAATTCTTCGCTGCGTGGTCGATGAGCCGGAACAGCGCGAAGAAGATCGGCATCTGGATCAGCAGCGGCAGGCAGGAGGCGAACGGGTTGGTGCCCGTCTCCTTGTAGAGCTTCATCGTCTCCTGGGTGAGACGCTCCCGGTCGTGGCCGTACTTCTTCTGCAGCTCCTTGACCTTCGGCTGCAGCAACTGCATGTTGCGAGACGACTTGATCTGCTTGACGAACAGCGGGATCAGGGCCGCGCGGATCACCAGGGTCAGGCCGATGATCGACAGGGTCCAGTTCCATGCCGAGCCGCCCGGCAGCCCCAGGGTGACGAAGACCTTGTGGAAGCCGACGAGCACCGCTGAGACCAGGTAATACAGCGGGGTCATGATGAAATGGCCGATCGCGCCGAGGAAACCCACTCAGACTCCTAGGTGAGATGTAGGGGAAGCAGGGGCCGGCCGACGTGCTCGGGTGCTCTTCGACCGGGCCGGAGGTACAGGGTCATAGCCGCCGGCGGCCCACGGGTGACACCGGGCGAGGCGACGGGCGGCCAACCAACTGCCGCGGATGCTGCCGTGCACCGTCACGGCCTCGAGCGCGTACGCCGAGCATGAGGGGTGGTAGCGGCACACCTGACCGTAGAGCGGGCTGATGAACAGGCGGTAGCCCCGCAACAGCACGATCAAGACGTATTTCATGAGCCCACCTGGACCGACAAACGTGCCAGCGCCGCGTCGAGTTCCGCACCGAGCTCGGCGTACGAGGCAGTGGCGGCGGGCGCAAGCGCGCGTACGACAACGACCGAGCCCGAGCCGAAGGCGTCGAGCCGGTCGTGGATGAGGTGGCGCAGGCGTCGCTTCACGAGGTTGCGGGTGACCGCGTTGCCGACCGCACGCGAGACGACGAAACCGACCCGTACGGGTGCGGTCGACTCGGCGACGGCCAGGTGCACGACCAGTGCGGTCGAGCCGGCCCGTCGCCCACGTCGCGTCGCGAACCGGAAGTCGTCGGCAGTGCGCACACGATGTGCGGCGGGCAGCACGAGGTCCGGACGGTCGAGCGTCGCGTCAGACGGCGATGCTCTTGCGGCCCTTGGAGCGACGCGAGGACAAGATGGCGCGGCCCGCGCGGGTGCGCATGCGCAGGCGGAAGCCGTGCTTCTTGTGACGTCGGCGGTTGTTCGGCTGGTAGGTGCGCTTGCTCATTGCTGATCAGCTTTCGGATTCGGGGCTACGTCTGGTCAATGTCCACGATCGGGTCGCACACGCTGTGCTGGTCTCGGCGCACCCTGAGGGGCACGAGTCAACGAGCACCGCGCATCCACGCGTTAGGGATAGCTGTGTCGTGGACATGCGGCACCGGTCGACACCGGATCCGACCGGGCTACGGTACGCGGCCCCGCGTGGCCGGGTCAATTCGGCGAAGGGGTACCCGCTCCGTGGGCCGGCAAGCATGACAGCGCTGAGCCGCACAATCTGGCAGCGACACGCCGAAAGGATCACAAATTCGGCAAAGACCTGTGGACAACTGGTTGATCCGCGGGCAGTGGAGTTGTTAGCGTCCGGGGACCGGGCATCGCATCACCTGGTCTCACCGCGCCCGGGGGCCGCCTCGTGAGAGCTGCGTCACACTCCCACCAAAACGGCCCCTGACCTGCACAAACGTCATCCCGACGCGGCCTGGGACACGGTGTCGGGGAGCCCGCGTCCCCACAACCTGCGGACACTGCACAACCTGTGGACAAACGTGTGGACACGCGGACACCGGCATAACGGACGAACCAACCAACTTCATGAGGGGAACCGATCGGCGTGGACCCAGCGAACCAGAGCCCGTTGGAACGATCCTGGCCACGCCTGATCGACATGTTGCCGCCCAACGAACGCGTCTGGCTCGAGAACGCCGAGCCGCTCACGGTGGCGGAGAACATCGCCGTGATCGCCGCACCCAACGACTTCGCGAAGCGCCAGCTCGAGGGCCGGCTGCGTCCTCGGCTCGAGGACGCCCTCAGCGAGATCCTCGACGCGCCCGTACGAGTGGCGATCACCCTCGACCCCACGCTGGCCCAGCCGGCGAAGGTCCCAGCCGCCGCGGAGACGACCGACGAGCAGCTGCCGTCGGCGTCGCACCCGGTCCCCGCGACGCAGCAGGGGGAGCCGCCGATCGCCGCGCCCACCCCGCACCTGGACAGCCCCCTGGCCCGCCACCTCGACGATGAGCCCACCCTGGGTCTCCAAAGTGATATCTCGACTCGTCAACAAAACGATTTGTCGACATATGCACAGACGGGCACGGCGCTGGCCACCGGGATCCCGGACAGCCCCCTCAACCCGCGCTACACCTTCGAGACCTTCGTCATCGGCTCGTCCAACCGCTTCGCCCACGCCGCGGCGGTGGCGGTCGCCGAGGCTCCCGGCAAGGCGTACAACCCGATGCTCGTCTACGGCGACTCCGGTCTGGGCAAGACGCACCTGCTGCACGCGATCGGCCACTACGTCCGCAGCCTCTTCACCGGCGCCAAGATTCGCTACGTCTCCTCGGAAGCGTTCACCAACGACGTCATCAACGCGATCCGTGACGACAAGCGCGACGCACTGCAGCGGCGCTACCGCGACATCGACGTCCTCCTCATCGACGACATCCAGTTCCTGGAGGGCAAGCAGTCGACGCAGGAGGAGTTCTTCCACACCTTCAACACGCTGCACAACGCCAACAAGCAGATCGTGATCACCTCCGATCGTCCGCCCAAGCGCCTGACCCAGCTGGAGGACCGGCTGCGCAACCGGTTCGAGTGGGGACTGCTCACCGACGTCCAGCCTCCCGACCTCGAGACCCGGATCGCGATCCTGCGCAAGAAGGCGGCCGCCGAGCGTCTCTCTGCTCCCCCGGACGTCCTCGAATTCATCGCCAGCCGGATCCAGACCAACATCCGCGAGCTCGAGGGTGCGCTCATCCGCGTCACCGCCTTCGCCAGCCTCAACCGTCAAGACGTCGACCTGACCCTGGCCGAGATCGTCCTGAAGGACCTCATCCCCGAGGGCGGCGAACCCGAGGTCACCGCCGGCCTGATCATCGCCCAGACGGCGTCCTACTTCGGTTACTCCATCGAGGACCTCTGCGGTCCCAGCCGTACGCGGGCGTTGGTCACCGCACGTCAGATCGCGATGTACCTGTGCCGCGAGCTCACCCAGATGTCGCTGCCCAAGATCGGTCAGCAGTTCGGCGGCCGCGACCACACCACGGTCATGAACGCCGAACGCCGGATCCGCAAGGACCTCGCCGAACGCCGCAACGTGTTCCACCAGGTCACCGAGTTGACGACGCGGATCAAGCAGCAGGCGAAACAGTCCTGAACCGACCGAACCACAACGATGCAAGATGTGGTTCGACCCACCCGAATCGGTGGATCCCCTGGGGATGCCGATGTGGACGAGTCGGGGCGGGCGCCCACATCGCGCGACGCAACCCACAGCACACCCCGAGCCGACACCGTCCCCGTCCACACCCGATCCACAACCGCAAACCAGCGATGACCAGCACGAACACCGGTTGTCCACACAATCCACCGGCCCTACTACTACAACTGGATCTATAGCTATTCCTCGTGCTCCCGAACCTCGCCCAAGGCGCCTTCTGTGGATTGCGCCACACGTGGCAGGATGCAGACCCCCGGGTCTCGACGGGCACGACCACTGCAGACGCCCCACACCCGAAGCCGCACCACCCCTGTTCCAACGACCAGGAGGAATCCTGTGAAGTTCCGCGTCGAACGCGACGTCCTCGCCGAGGCCGTCGCCTGGACCGCCCGTACCCTTCCGGTCAGGCCGAGCACCCCCGTGCTCGCCGGTCTGCTCATCGAGGCCGGCACCGACGCCGATGACTCGCTGCGGCTGTCCACGTTCGACTACGAGACCTCCGCATGTGCGACGGTCAGCGCCGACATCAGCGCCGAGGGCACCGCGCTGGTCTCGGGTCGTCTGCTCGCCGAGATCTGTCGCAGCCTGCCGGCCAAACCGGTCGATGTCAGCATCGAGGACGCCAAGGTCACGCTCACCTGCGGCGCGGCGCGCTTCAGTCTGCAGTCGATGCCGGTTGAGGACTACCCCAAGCTGCCCGACATGCCCGAGGCACGTGGCACCGTCAACAGCGAGGAGTTCGCCCAGGCGGTCGCGCAGGCGGTCACCGCTGCCGGCCGCGACGACATGTTGCCGGTCCTGACCGGCGTCCGCCTCGAGCTCGAGGGTGACACGATCGCCATGCTCGCCACCGACCGCTTCCGGCTCTCCCAGCGCGAGCTCACCTGGTCCCCGAGCAGCACGGACCTCACCGCGGCCGCCCTGGTCCCGGCGAAGGTCCTCGGTGACACGGCCAAGTCGCTCGCGGGGGGCAACGAGATCCGCATCGCGCTCTCTTCCGCGGGCGCCGGCGAGGGGATCATCGGGTTCGAGGGCAGCGCCGCCGGAGGCGTACGCCGCACCACCACCCGTCTGCTCGACGGAGAGTTCCCCAAGGTGCGCGCGCTGTTCCCCAACGAGCATCTGACCACGGCCATCGTCGACCGTGAGGCCCTCATCGACTCGGTCAAGCGGGTCGCCCTGGTCACCGACCGCAGCAGCGCCGTCCAGTTGGCGTTCAGCGACGGGGTGCTCACCCTCGACGCGGGCAGCGGTGAGGAGGCCAAGGCGAGCGAGTCCCTCGAGGTCGAACTGACCGGTGACGACATCACCACCGGCTTCAACCCACAGTTCCTGCTCGACGGCCTGCAGGCGATCACCACACCGAAGGTCGAATTGGCCTTCACACAGGCCACCAAACCCGTCGTACTCTCAGGCGTGGACGCAGACACGGCGGACGCTGGATCCGGCTCTGGTTTCAGATACCTGCTGATGCCGCGGCGCCTGCTGTCCTGACGCAGCTCAGGCTCCGGTGCCGGTCGGCACCCGGCTCACAACCCCAAGGAGGCAGCGCATGCACATCGGACTCGTCGGACTCGGGAAGATGGGCGGCAACATGCGCACCCGCCTTCGCAACGCGGGCCACACCGTCGTCGGCTACGACCGCAACCCCGACGTCTCGGACGTCGGGAGCCTCAAGGAGATGGTCGACCAGCTGCCGGCACCGAAGGTCGTCTGGGTGATGGTGCCCGCCGGCGACCCGACACGGAGCACGATCAAGGAGCTCGGCGACCTGCTCGGCAAGGGTGACCTGGTCGTCGACGGCGGCAACTCCCGCTGGACCGACGACCAGGAGAATGCCGCGATGCTCGGCGAGAAGGGCGTCGGCTTCGTCGACTGCGGTGTCTCCGGCGGCGTCTGGGGTCTCGAGAACGGCTACGCCCTGATGTGCGGCGGCTCCGACGAGGACGTCGCCAAGGTGCAGCCCGCATTCGATGCGCTCAAGCCCGAGGGCGA
>DASVMH010000121.1:0-14348 GCA_036384455.1 Marmoricola sp.
ACCGCATCGAACATCGAACGATCCAGCGCCGCGCCTTCGCGGCGTACGGCCTTCGCGTCGATGTGCAGCAACCTGTCCAGGCGCACCTCGCTCGGTCGGCGCTGACGGTCCCAGCCGCCCGTGCCCACGTCCATCCAGTGCCGGCCCCACCGTGCCTCGTCGGCCGCGTCACGGTCGTGATCCTTGCTGGTCAGCATCAGCGCGAGCAGGTTGCGGCCCTGACCGCCGAGGATCAGGACCGGGCGGTCCTTGCCCTGCGACGCATCCTCCTCGAAGGGGACCCAGGTCCACACGACCTCCCCGGGATCGGGGCGCCCGTTGGCCTTGGGTGCGTAACGCGCGAGGCCGCCACGACCGGCGGCGGGGCGACGATTGAACAGCGAGCGCACCAGATTCCGCATGCCGCGCATGCTGCCACAACGTGCCTCACGGGACAGGGTGGTCCTCGCTCAGGGCGGTCAGCTTGAGCCTCGCCACCTTGAGCACCATCGGCACGCTCTGCGGGGGGATCCCCAGGGCGAGCCCGATGACGTCGTCCGTCTGTCCCGCCTCGTGCAAGCGGGTGGCGACCGCAAGCTGCTCGGGCAGTTCGTCGACGAGCCGGTCGTGGTCACGATCCATGAACCGGACGCTAGGGCCCGATCCGACGAGACACCTCAGTAGCCGACTACTGAATTTGGCCGTCCAGCGCCGCTGCCACGTCAGAGCGCTGAGCCACGCCCAGCTTGGCGAACACCCGATAGACGTGCGACTCGACGGTGCGTACGGACAGCGACAGCCGCTCGGCGATGTCGCTGTTGGTCAATCCCTTGGCGACAAGGCGGGCGACCTCGATCTCGCGGCGACTCAGCTCCGCAGTGGCGATGTCGAGACTCGCCGCCGGCGTTCGCGCGCCCTCACATCCGGAGAGGATCCGTTGACTGGCCGCAGCAGCGCGGGACGCCGGACCACGCAGCCCCGCGGATCGATAGGCACGCGCCGACTGCGCAGCCGACTGAGCCGCATAGAGCAGCTCACCGGCCTCCGCGAACCGCCCCGCCGCGGACTCGAGACCTCCGCCGTCGCCCGCGGCGAGAGCTTCGGCATGCGTGCGCAGCAATTCCGGGAAGTCGTTGTCAACCTCGCGCTCGATCACGGCAAGCTGCTCGGCGACCACCGACGGTGGGGCTCCGAGCGCGATGGCCTCGTGCAGGAGACGGGCCCTGGGAAGCAGCAACTCACCACACTCGTCGGCTGCCTCGAGGACCGTACGGGCAGCACCCGAGACGTCCCCGTCCAGGACCTGCAACCGGGCGTGCGCCATGGCGTAGTCCGCAATCGTCCGCGCGATTCGGGGCGGCTTCCGCTCGATCGACTCGGAGTGGGCGGCGCCGGCCGCATCGCGATCACCCCGCAGGGCCTCTGCCTGCGTGAGGACGGCGAGCGACCAGGCCAGTGCGTGGCCGGCATCGCGTTGGCGGAAGCCCGCCACGGCCTCGACCAGGTGCTCGCGCGCGTGGGCCACAGTGCCTCGGTGCAGGCTGATGGAGCCGACGACCATGTGGACGAGCGCGCGTACGTGCGGGTCGGGGATGTGCTCGAGGAAGGGCAACATCGGCTCGACCGCGGCGAGCGCCGCGTCGGGACGCCCCTCCAGATGCAGGTACATCGCCTGCTGCATGACCGATGTCGCGCCGGCTCGGGCGACATCGGGGCGTCGGTGTCTCCCAACGCGGCGAGGCGATCGATGACCCCCCGCGCCTCGGTCGTACGTCCGAGGTACGCGAGCGCCTCGCCGGTGTTCTCGAGGGCGTACATCTGCGCCAGTGGACTCGCCTCGGGTGCCCGGAGGACGTCGGAGTTGACCTCGACCACGTCCTCGAGGCGACCGTGATCGAGCAGCACCGCAGACCGGTAGGCACGCGAGAGCGTGCGCGCCCGCTCCCGATGCCCCGGATCTGCATCGGAGTGCGCGGCGTCGAAGCGATCGAGCACCTCGAGCATCTCCTCGCCACGACCCAACCCCATGTAGAGCGCGCTCAGCCGGCGTTCGAGATAGACCTGATGGAGCTCGGCATCGTCGATCTCGAGCACGTCGTCCTCGAGGGGAGCCAGGACCTCTTCGGCCTCCTCGAACCTGTTGGTCGCGACCAGTGCACGACCGAGCGCGACACTCGCCCGGGTGCCCGCTCGTGCCACGATCGCAGCGCGAGCGAGGCGTTCGCCGAGTGCGGGGTCGAAGGAACGCGACGCCAGGATCGAACCCTCGACGAGCTGGGCGCCGTCCACGGTGGCCCCTGCGTCCAGGCGCCAGGTCGCGATCTTGACCTGTTCGGCAGGCGTGATGGTGCCGCGGTCGTCGATGGCGTCTGCGAGCCGCACGACGAGTTGGCGACGCCGCAACTCGGGGAGTTCGGTGACGACGATCTCGCCGTAGAGCGGGTGGCCCAAGGTGACGAGGGGTCGGTCGGACGTCGGCGACAACACGCGGATCAGTTGCTCGCTCTCGAGCCGGTTCAAGGCGTCCTCCGTCACCACCTGGCGCACCTCGTCGAGGCCGAGCGGCTCGCCGAGCGCGACCACCGCGAGCGCCTCACGCTCCGCGTGCGTCAGGTGGGCGAGACGCTGGGTGAGGACATCGGTGAGGCGCGGGGCGAGCACCACGGAGCCGTCCCATCGCCACACCCCGTGCTCCCGGGCCATCGCACCCGACTCGACGGCCGCCTCGACCAACTCTCGGACGAAGAGCACGTTGCCGCCACTCGCCTTCGCGAGCGCGGACGCGGTGGATTCGGAGACCTGACCGCCGAGGCCACCACTGACCAGGGTGCCGATCTCCCGTGCCGAGAGCGGCTGCAGGTCGATGCGGGCGGCCACCTGGTCCTTCCACATCGTCGTGACCGGCTCGGGAGCCTGTTCACCACGGCGCACGGTGAGCAGCACACGTGCGGCATCCGACCCCGCAAGGTGCAGCAACAGCGCCGCCGAGGCGTCATCGAGCCACTGTGCGTCGTCGATGACCAGAAGTGCCGACTGGCCATCGACCGTCAGTGCCGACGCGAACGCGCGGTACCACGCCCCGAGGTCGTCGTACTCGAGGGGCGGCGAGGGTGCGAGGTGGGCGAGCGCCCCGTACGGCGTACGACCGGTCGCCCGGGTCGCGATGGCGCTGACCACCGGGACCCCACTCGACCGGGCTTCGTTGGTCAACTCGCGCGCCAAGCGGGACTTCCCCACCCCGGCGGCGCCGACGACCACCGCGTTCGCCGACTCCAGCGGCGCTTCGAGCACAGTGTCGACGAGTAGGCGCAACTCCTCGGCGCGCGCCGAGAAGGGCCAGTCGTTTCGAGGGCCGGGCACTACGTCCTCTCGGGATCCGACACGGGGTCGCGGCCATCGTGCCATTAATCGGGGTGTCGCGCCGACGAAGGGGTCTAGCCCACTTGCTGTGAATGCGGAGGAAGCGTCGCCACAGATCCGGCTCTGTCCCTAACGTCGTGACACGACACAACGCCGCGCCTCAGGGAGGGGGTGCGACGACGTCAGGTCCTTGGGAGGCGATCGCCATGAGGCATGCCAGGAAGCTGTTCGTACTCGTCACCATGCTGATCACCATCGCTGCACTCGACGTGTCCCCGGCGAGTGCCACGAGCACCGTGCAGATCGGGTCCTACGTCGCCATCGGCGACTCGTACTCGGCGGGCTTCGGGATCCCGTGGACGGGTTACGCGGGCGGGTGTTACCGCTCGAACCACGACTACCCGTCGATCCTCGCCTACGGCCTCAAGCCCACGACGTTCCACGACGTCACCTGCAGTGGGGCCAAACCCTCGAACACGCTGACCGCCCAGCACGCGGCCGTGGCTCCGCAGTTCGATGCACTGGATGCGGACACCGGCCTCGTCACGGTCGGGCTCGGCGCCAACGAGGGCGGCATGTTCGGAGGACTGGTGTCGGCCTGCCCGGCCCTTCGCTACCGCAACCTCGCAGGGCACCCTTGCGAGGACGCCGCGCAGACGGCCAGTGGCGACGCGTTCTACGCCTTGGCCGACGCGGCAGGGGAATCGGTGCGCACTGTTCTCGAGGGCATCCATGAGCGCGCGCCGCACGCCCGCGTCGTGGTGGTCGGATATCCCCGCCTGGCTCCCGATACAGGCACCTGCGCTGCGCTTCCGCTGGCTGCCGGTGACTACGCGTACGTCAACTCGGTGATCCACCGCCTTGACGACGACCTCGCAGCAACAGCCCAGGCGGAGCAGGCGGACTGCATCGACATGTGGTCTGCCAGCCGCGGTCACGACATCTGCTCGCGGTCGCCCTGGGTCCAGGGGTCCGTGGACGCGAACCATCTCGCCGGCCGCTACCACCCGTTCGTCACAGAGCAGTGGGCGGTCGCGATCCGCGTCGCCCGACTCCTCGCCGACGGGTGAGCGACGACTGAGCGCCCGAAGCCCGCTGGCCGACCTGGCTCCCCGGGAAGGAGTCGAACCTTCGTCGCTAATCCTGATTCAAAGTCAGGCGGGCCCTGCCGGCAGACCAACCGGGGAAAGTTGCCGGTCAGGTTACCGTCCGTGCAGGTCAGGGCCATAAACGGGACGATCTGAGCCGTGCGATCAGCAGCCCGCGGCCTCTGTGCTCCGGCCCCGAGAAGCGATGACGCCGGAGCCGTCAACCCCCCGGGTCGAGGTGGTCCAAAGACTCGCCGCCCAGGTGCTCGAACCACACCAGGAACGAGTCGCCGCCCGGATGCGCGCACGGGAGGGGAAGCCTCGGGTGGGGACGCAGCACACCGGGGTGCGCATAGAGGTACTGCCCACCGACGACGAGGTAGGTCGACAGCGGGCGGTGCCAGCGGACCTCGCAGGTCGTGTCCGTATCAAGGAAGCGGAGCGTGCCGCGCTTGCCGTCGATCCTCTCCACCGTGACCACGAACGGCCGCGCCTGCCTGTGCAGCCGTGCCGCGATGTACGTCACCGCGTGGCCCGGCGCGACGAGGTAACAGTCCTCGCCTGCGCACCCCTCCGGCTGCCCCTCGGGTCGTACGCACAACATCGGGGTCCCGAGACCACTACCGGGCAGCCTGAGGATTCCGTGCTCGTGCCGCCACGCCCGTTGGCCCACCTCAACGTGCTCGGACAACTCGCGGTGGTGCCAGACCACCTCGCTGCTTCCGTCCTCGAAGAGCAGCGTCATCCGATGCCCATCGACGGCGACGACCAGAGCCGGTCGAGCCGGCTCCTCCATCGCCTTCCGCGCCTGGATCCAGTGCACGTCGTGGCCGGGCAGGAAGCTGTCGCAGTCACCTCCGCACCCGTCCATCGCGGCCACCCAGGCAGCGCGCACGACCAGGTCCTGCAGATCCCCGTCATCAGGGTCGGTACCGGCCATCAAGAACCTCCGAACGAGGAGGCAACACTCACGTGCGCCCGTCTTGACCGACGGCGGTCGCTGCCGGCCCGGGTCTTCTCCGGAGGGCACCGTGCCGGGCGGCGCGGTTGCCGCCAGCCCACGTCCGGAGGCGTGCGGGCTGGACTCTTGACCCGCTGTCGACATTACGCCGACGCGCAAACACAATCTGCGTGACCACGGTTCGGATCACTACGACGTACGACCGCGCTCCTCCAGGAAGCGCATCATCGCGGCGACGGACTCCTCGTCACGGGTCGCGGCCATGGTGAGGTCGGCGTCGTGGATGCTCTGCGCCGTCGAGTACGCGTCCTCCACGAGGGCGTCGACGGACTGCTTGGTATGGGTGATGAGGAATCGCGGCTTCGCGGCGAGGGACCCGGCCAGCGCGGCCACCTCATCTGCGACCGTGCCGTCGGCGACCACCCGATTGAGGAACCGCACCGCCAACGCCTCGGCAGCATCGAACGGGCGGCAGGTGAGGACGAGTTCCTTGGTCAGCGCCGGTCCGAGTTCACGCACCAGCCGCGGGATGCCGCCCCAGGCGAGCGGGATGCCGAAGTCGACCTCGGGGATACGGAACCGGGTGCTCTGCTCGGCGACGCGCAGGTCACACGCGGCGGCCAGGACGAGGCCACCGCCGATGCAGTGCCCATGGATGGCGGCGATCGTCAGCACCGGGATGCCGCTGACGGCCTCGGCCATCTGCCGGCCCAGGTCGACCTGGGCGGCGCTCGGTCCTTCCGCGACGGCAGCGTCGAGGTCGAAGCCCGTGCTGAACGCCCGGCCGTCACCGCGCACGATGACGACCTTCACGTCGTCACGAGCCGACACCTCCTCCGAAGCGGCGGTCAACTCGCGCAACAGCGTCGGGCTCAGAGCGTTGAGACGCTCGGGCCGCGCCAGTGTGATCGTCGCGACCGGGGCGGACAGATCCAGATCCAGCTGGGTGTAGGCACTCATCTCACAGGGCCTCGACGTTGTGCACCAGCGTCTCGCTCGTGTGCTTGATCGCGATCCCGATGAACGGCTTGACGGCGGCCTCGATCGCCCGGCCCGCGGGACCGCCGGGCAGCGTGTAGCTGATCCATGCGTCCACCCGGGTCCGGTCCCCGCCGAGGTCGGCGAAGGTCCAGCGTTGCGTGTTCCTGATCCCCTTGATGGAGCTGATCTCGATCAGCCGGTCCTGCTCCCAGCCCGTGCACCTGATGCGCGATCTCAGCGAGACGCCGAGCTTCATCACTCCGTCGTACGTCGCGCCCACGCCCCGCAACGGCTCGCCGAGCGGTTCGATCTCGTGCAGGCCGTACATCCAGTCCTTCGTGGTGGAGAAGTCGTCGACGTACGCGAACACCGCACTGACCGGTGCCTCGATCACGACGCTCTGCTCGACGATCGATGCCACGGGCGACCTCCAGAACTTCCTCGGACCGACAGTCGAGCATTCAACCAGCATCGAGGTGGCGCGAGATCGTGCGTACGGGGCCCGCTCTAGGCTTCGCGCCATGACGACGAGCGAGCAACTCCTCGACGCGCAGGTCGCGTGGCTGATCGAAGAGCTCACCGGCGACGCCCTGTCCGAGCGGGTGGCCGCCGACGTGGACGCCCTCCTGGCGATCGGTGCTCGTACGACCACCGCGACCGTGGTCGACGCCGAATCCGTCAACGCGCTGCTCCACGACGTGCTCGAGACGGTGCCCGCGAGTGCGGGCGCGACGACCCTGGTCGAGACGGCCGCCGACGTCGCGTACGACGGGCCGGCCGAGACATACACGCTGGCCGAGGTCATCGACCGCGAGAACGTCGAGCGGCTGACCGACGAGGTCCTCGGCGGCGCGGACCTGCTCGAGAAGGTGCTCGACGACCTCACCCGCAGCCAGCTCGTCGCCACGATCGCGACGAGATTCATGGGGCGGATCGTCAACGACGTCGTGCAGACGAACCGCGCGATGGCCGAGAAGATCCCTGGTGTCGGCTCGCTGGTCTCCCTCGGGGCGAAGTCGGCGGGCAAGGTGCTCGGCGCGGCCGACAAGCAGCTCGAGGCAGTGCTCGGAGACACCGCAGCGAAGGGCGCGGCGTTCGCCATGCGCCGACTCAACAAGATCGTCATCGAGACGATCAAGGACCCGACGACCAGGGATGCGGTCCTGGAGATCTTCGACCTCTACGCCGACGAGCCCGTGCCCCATCTCAACCGGGTCGCCGAACCCGACGACGTCCGGCGAGTGGCCGGCCTGCTCCAGGACATCGTGATCGCGGGCGCACCGACACCACCCGTGCTGGCACTCGTCGACGCACTGATCGATGGCTTCTTCCGGGTCTACGGCGACGAACCCGTGGCCACGCTCCTCGCCGATCTCGACCTCGACCGCGACCTCCTCGTACGCCACGCGGACGCCCTCGCCACGAAGGTGCTTCGCGGAGCCCACGGGGCCGGTGAACTCGAGCCGCTGCTTCGCGACCGGCTGGCGCCGTTCTTCGCTTCGCCCGAGGTCGCGGCGCTTCTCAACCAATGAGCAGCGCCGGGTCGGCTGATGACCCGCTGTTCCGCAGGAGCAGCTCCCCAGTTACGGTTGCACTCGTACCCGAAGTGATCGGCAACCGATGACCAGCACCCTTCCTGACGTCGAACAAGAGACCGGCCTGCAGAGCGCGACGCTCGGCGGCGAGACCCAGTCGACGAAGGAGCGCGTGGCACTCGCACTGTTCATCGCGGTCCCGTTCCTCGCCGTGATCGCGGCCGTCCCGGTCGCGTGGGGTGGCTGGCTGGGCTGGTCCGACGTCGTGGTGACCGTGGTGATGTACATGATCACCTGCCTCGGCGTCACCGTCGGCTACCACCGGTTGTTCACGCACAAGTCGTTCAAGCCCAACCGGCCGGTCAAGATCGCGCTCGCGATCGCCGGCTCGATGGCGATCCAGGGCCCGGTCGTGCGCTGGGTCGCCGACCACCGCAAGCACCACAAGTTCTCCGATCGCGACGGCGACCCGCACAGCCCGTGGAAGTACGGCACGTCGCTGCGCGACCTGACCAAGGGTTTCTTCCACGCGCACATGATGTGGCTCTTCGACGAGGAGCAGACCCCGCAGCGCAAGTACGCCCCCGACCTGATGAAGGACCGCGACATCGTCCGGGTCTCGCTCTTCTTCCCGGTGTGGGTGTTCATCTCGCTCGGGCTGCCCCCGCTGCTCGGCGGGTTGATGACCTGGTCGTGGCAGGGCGCGCTCACCGGGTTCTTCTGGGGCTCGCTCGTACGCGTCGCGCTGCTGCACCACGTGACCTGGTCGATCAACTCGATCTGCCACACGATCGGCGATCGCCCGTTCGTCTCGCGCGACAAGTCCGCGAACGTCTGGTGGCTGGCGATCCCGTCGATGGGCGAGTCCTGGCACAACCTGCACCACGCCGACCCGACCTGTGCTCGGCACGGTGTGCTGCGCGGACAGGTCGACTGGTCGGCCCGACTGATCTGGATCTTCGAGAAGTGCGGTTGGGTCTATGACGTGCGCTGGCCCGTACGCGAGCGCATCGACGCCAAGCTCGTCGCGAACCGCACCTGAAGCAGCTCCACCCGGTTGCCGGCCGCGTCGCGCGTGTGCGCCCGCACGTACCCGGGAAACGTGTCACGCTCGCGCTCGTCGACGCTGAAGCCGAGCGCGCGCAATCGATCCAGCACGGCGTCGAGATCATCGAGCAGCAGCGCCGGATGAGCCTTGCGCGCAGGGGAGAACGGCACCTCGACGCCGACGTGCACCTCGGCGGTCACCACGACGCCGGCGTACGCCCGGAACCACACCCCGCCTCGAGCCGCGAGCGCCACCGGCTTCGCGACCTCGGTCATCCCGAGACCGTCACCGTAGAACCGGCGCGCTTCGTCCTCGCCACCCTCGGGACAGGCGACCTGGACATGGTGGAGCCTCATGCCGGCACCTGCGCCACCGCGAAGACGCGACGGAAGGGCAGCACGACGCCGTCGCCATGGTCGGGATAGGCGGCCCGCAACCGCGACCTGTACTCCTCGACGAACGCCGGTCGGACGTCGTCCGCGAGCGCGGCGAGCACGGGCCGGGCGCCGGTGCCGCTGACCCAGGTGAACACCGGGTCGGGGCCCTGGAGCACGTGCAGATACGTGGTCTCCCACGCGTCCACCGCGCAACCGAGGCGCTGGAGCGCGCGCAGGTACGTCGCCGCATCGTGCGCGTCCGGGTACGCCACCCCGGCGGTCGAGGCTGCGTAGGCGTCCTCGTCAGCCAACTCCCGCAGGATCGTGTGGCTGGGCTCGCCGAAGTTGCCGGGGACCTGGAAGGCGAGCCATCCTCCGGGCTCGACGGCGGCAACGATCTGCGGGAGCAGGTCGAGGTGGCCGGGTACCCACTGGAACATCGCGTTGGAGACCACCACGTCGGCGCGCTCCCCCTGCGCGAGCCAGCCGTTCAGGTCGAGCACCTCGTAGCGGACCTGACCCGCTCCTGCCGCGGCAGCGGCGATCATCTCCGGACTCGAGTCGTAGCCGACGACCGTGGCCCCGGGCCACCGCTGCGCAAGTGTGCCGGTCAGGTTGCCGGGGCCGCACCCGAGGTCGACGACCCGCCGGGGAGCGGCGACCGGGACGCGCCCCACCAGGTCGAAGAACGGGCGGCCGCGCTCGTCGGCGAAGGTGAGGTAACGGTCGGGATCCCAGGTCATCCGTCCTCCATTTATCTTGATATCAAGATAAGTGCACACCCGCACCATCTCGATGTCAAGATTCTTTACGGATAGGATCAGCCCATGGCTGCTGACGAGGTCGACCTCCTGGTCGAGGCGTGGCGACGCGAACGCGCCGACCTCGATCTCGGCCCGGTCGAGGTCTTCAGCCGGGTCGGGCGGCTCTCCCGACGCCTCGACCTCGCCCGCCGCACGGCCTTCGCCGAGCACGGGATCGAGCTGTGGGAGTTCGACGTGCTCAGCGCGCTGCGCCGTGCCGGCGAGCCCTACCAGCTGAGCCCGGGCCAGCTCATCAAGGAGACGCTGGTGACCAGCGGCACGATGACGAACCGGGTCGACCGTCTTGTCGCGCGGAAGTACGTCGATCGCGCCCCCGACCCCGACGATCGCCGCGGCGTCCTGGTCGGTCTGACGAAGTCGGGTCGCCAGGTGGTCGACGCCGCCTTCGAGGCACTGCTCGACCGCGAGCGCGAGTTCCTCACCGAGCTCAGTGGCACCGACAGCAGGAAACTGGCGGCGCTCCTCAAGTCGTTGATGTCCTCGGTCACCTGATCGGCGCCCGCCCTCGCCGAACGCTGGACACCAACTCACTCCACGATCTCGGCGGCCTCCAGCCACTCCGCCTCGAGGGCACTCTGCTCCTGCGCCAACTCAGCGAGGGAGGCGCTGATCGCGGCGAGGCGCTCGTAGTCGTTCGCGTGGGCGGCCGCCTCCGCGTTGAGATCCTCGACCTGGGCCGCGACCCGCTCGAGCTGCTTGTCCACGCGCGCCATCGTCTTGCGGGCCGCCCGCTCCTCGGCACTGCCCGCCTTCGCCTTCGACACCGTCGGAGCGGGCTCGTCGACGCGGGTCGGAGCAGGGAGGGACTCCGCCGCGGCACGCTCCGCGTGCCGATGCTCGAGATACTCGTCGACTCCGCGGGGCAGCATCGACACGCGCCCGTCTCCGAGCAGCGCCCAGATCGCGTCGGTGGTCCGCTCGAGGAAGTACCGGTCGTGGGAGACGACGATCAGGGTGCCGGGCCAGGAGTCGAGGAAGTCCTCGAGAGCCGTCAGGGTCTCGATGTCGAGGTCGTTGGTCGGCTCATCGAGCAGCAGTACGTTCGGCTCGGACATCAGCAACCTGAGCACCTGGAAGCGCCGGCGCTCCCCTCCGGAGAGGTCACCGAGGCGAGCGGTCAGCCGGTCGCCGGTGAAGCCGAATCGCTCGAGCAGGGCACTGGCCGAGAGGTCCTGACCCCCGGCCGTACGCGTCACACGGCGGATGCCCTCCAGCGTCGGTAGCACCCGCGCATCGGGATCGTCCCCTGCTGCGGCGTCCTGGGTGAGTTGCGCGAGCGCGACCGTACGCCCGGTGCGCACCCTGCCCACGTCGGGCTCGACGGAGCCCGCGAGCAGATTGAGCACGGACGTCTTGCCGGCGCCGTTGACGCCGATCAGGCCGATGCGCTGGCCCGGCCCGATCCGCCACGTGGCATGGTCGAGAAGGACGCGGTCGCCACGGGCGAGATCGACATCCTCGACGTCCAGGACGTCCTTCCCGAGCCGCTGCGTGGCGAATCGCTCCAGGGCCATCGAGTCGCGCGGGGGCGGCTCGTCGGCAATGAGGACGTTCGCGGCGTCGATGCGGAACTTCGGCTTGCTCGTACGCGCGGGAGGGCCGCGTCGTAGCCAGGCGAGCTCCTTGCGGACCAGGTTCTGCCGACGCGCCTCGGTCGCCGCAGCCTGGCGGGAACGCTCCGCCTTGGCGAGCACGAAGGCTGCATACCCGCCGTCGTAGGCGTCCACGACACCGTCGTGCAGCTCCCACGTCGTGTCGCACACGGCGTCGAGGAACCACCGGTCGTGGGTCACGACCAGCAGCGCACACGCGCGCTCCGCGAGATGCGCGGCGAGCCACGCGACCGCCTCGACGTCGAGGTGGTTGGTCGGCTCGTCGAGGAGCATGAGGTCCCACTCGTCGAGCAGGAGCCGGGCCAGGGCGCAGCGGCGGCGCTCGCCCCCGGACAGTCCGTGCACCGCCCGATCGAGCGAGACCCCGACGAGCAGCTCCTCGACGACCTCGCGCGTCGTCGGGTCGGCGGCCCACTCGTGATCGGCACGGCCGCCGAGGACGACGTCGCGGACGCTGTGGCTGTCGTCGAAGACATCACGTTGATCTAGATAGCCGAGCCGCAGATCGCGATTGCGCGAGATCCGTCCCTGGTCCGGGCCCAGCCGCCCCGCGATCAGATTCATCAGCGTCGTCTTGCCCTCGCCGTTGCGACCGACGAGACCGACCCGCTGGCCGACACCGATGCCGAGGCTGACGTCATCGAGCAGGGTCCTGGTGCCGAAGGCGATGCTGACGTGCTCGGCGTTGAACAGGTTCGCCATCAGAGGGTGACCTCGTGTGCCCCCGCGACCGGGCCCGGGGCGGCCTGGACCCGGGCGTACCCGGCATCGAGGAACGCCTCGCGTACCGCGTCGGCCGCCGGACGGGTCGCGCAGAGGAACACGCAGGTCGGGCCGGAGCCGGAGACGATGCCGCGCAAGGCGCCTGCGCCCTCGCCGATGTCGAGCACGGCGCGCAACTCCGGCCGGACGCCCAGGGCGGCGGACTGCAGGTCGTTGGAGAGACATGGGGCGAGTCGTTCGGCGTCACCCGAGTCGAGCGCCTCGTAGAGCTCCGACGAGATCGTCGGGACCGCCACGTCACCGCCCATCAACTTGTCGAACTCGGCGTAGATCCGCGGCGTGGACAGGCCACGGTCCGACTCGACGACGACCCACCACCACGAGCCGTTGTCGGTCAGTGGCGTGACCACCTCGCCACGTCCGTCACCACGCGCGGTGCCACCGATCAACGCGAACGGGACGTCGCTGCCGAGGCGGCCCGCGATCGCGAGCAACGTCTCGTCGGGGGTGTCGAGATCCCAGAGGCGGTCGATCGCCAGGAGCGCCGCCGCCGCGTCGGCGCTACCGCCGGCGAGCCCGCCCGCGACCGGGATGCCCTTGTCGATCGTGATCGCCGCCGAGCGCTTGAGCTTGTGGTGCGCGGCCAGCAGCCGCCCCGCCTGGAGCGCGATGTTGGTGGCGTCCGTCGGCACCTCGGAGACGTCGATGCGCGCATGCGCCCGGACCTCGAGCGTCCACTCGTCGGCATCGGCGACGGTGACGTCGTCGTACATCCCGATCGCCTGATAGACCGTCGCCAGCGGGTGGTAGCCGTCCGGTCGCGCGGCGCCCACGCCGAGGCGCAGGTTGATCTTCGCCGCGGCGCGTACGGTCACGGGGTCACTCACGCGGGCAATCCTTCCGCGATCCGGGCGAAGGCGTTGACGTCGAGTTGCTCCCCGCGCGCCATCGGGTCGATCTCCGCGCGCGCGAGTGCTGCCTCGGCTGCCTCCGCAGACCCGAACAGGCCACGCAGGGCAGGTCGCAACGCCTTGCGTCGCTGGGCGAACGCCGCGTCGATGACCGCGAAGACCTGCTCGCGGGTGGCGGTGGTCAACGGGGGCTGGCGCCGGGTCCACGCCACCAGACCGGAGTCGACGTTCGGGGCGGGCCAGAAGACGTTGCGCCCGATCGCCCCGGCTCGGCGGACGTCGGCGAACCAGGCCGCCTTGACGCTCGGTACGCCGTAGATCTTCGAACCGGGTGCCGCGGCCAGTCTGTCGGCCACCTCGGACTGCACCATCACCAGGCCGCGCTCGAGGCTCGGGAGCAGCGCGAGCAGGTGCAGCAGGACGGGCACGGAGACGTTGTACGGCAGGTTCGCCACCAGCGCCGTCGGCGGCTCCCCTGGGATCTCCTGCACCCGCATCGCGTCGGCGTGGACGACCTCGAAGCGGTCGACGTACGCCGGGGCGTACTCCGCGATCGTCGCCGGAAGCGCCGCAGCGAGTAGGTCGTCGACCTCGACGGCGACGACACGGCGGACCACCTCGAGGAGCGCGAGCGTCAATGAGCCGAGGCCCGGGCCGACCTCGATCACGACGTCGTCAGCGCCGACGCCGGCATCGCGCACAATCCGGCGGACCGTGTTGGCGTCGATGACGAAGTTCTGCCCGCGCTGCTTGGTGGGACGAACGTCGAGACGTGCGGCGAGCGCGCGCACCTCGGCCGGACCGAGCATGCGGACGCGCTCGTCCTGCTGCCCATCCGCCATGGACGCAACCCTATAGACATGCACGAACGGGTGGATCCGCAGTCATCGAGTGACTGCGGATCCACCCCTCGCGGTCAGGCGCGCTTGCCGCAGACCGGCCAGGCGC